>JBKJZS010000399.1:0-6220 GCA_046714915.1 Polaromonas sp.
CGCAGCCTGGGCGCGCGCTTCAACATTCGCAGCATTCCGACACTGGCTCTGTTCGTCAACGGCCGCGAAGTGGCGCGCCAGCCCGGTGCGATGGGCGCTGCCGACATCGTGCGCTGGACGCGCTCGCACCTGCGCTAAAGCGGCTGCAGGTTTGCTGTGGAGAAAGCCTGGCCCGGAAGGTAGCGCAAAGGGTTGCAGGACTTGGGCTAAGCGCTTGATGAAGGTGGATTTTCGCTGGACTGGCAGTCCAACGGAACCGCAAAGAGCCGGCAAATTGACCTGTTTTGCAGGCTGGGGTTCGCTGGAGCTACCGTTCGCTCATGCACGAGGCATGAGATGCCTCGCCAAAAAAAGGTGACGAGCCTTGACCCCGGCACTGACTCCACAGTTAGGGCTGCTTGGTTCCCCATCTGACCCGGTTGGCCGCTTTACCATGCGGGAAGGCCCGTCATCGACTATTGTAAGTGAGTTGCGTATCACTGCTGGTAACAGCGGGAATCGTTGCCGTGCCAATTTAGAATGCCTGCATGTCCTATTTAGTCCTTGCCCGCAAATACCGCCCCAGAAATTTCTCTGAAATGGTCGGGCAGTCGCACGTGGTGCAGGCGCTTGGCAATGCACTGCGCACGCAGCGTCTGCACCATGCCTACCTGTTCACCGGTACCCGAGGCGTCGGCAAAACCACGATCTCGCGCATTCTGGCCAAGTCGCTCAATTGCGTCGGCCCGGACGGGCAGGGCGGCATCACCGACCAGCCCTGCAACGTGTGCCAAGCGTGTCTGGACATCGACAGCGGCCGCTTTGTCGATTACACCGAGCTGGATGCGGCATCGAATCGCGGTATTGACGACGTGCTTTTGCTACTTGAGCAAGCGGTGTACAAGCCGGTCGTCGGCCGCTTCAAGGTCTTCATGATCGACGAGGTTCACATGCTGACGGGGCCGGCCTTCAACGCCATGCTCAAGACGCTCGAAGAGCCGCCCGAGTACCTGAAGTTTGTGCTCGCCACGACCGACCCGCAAAAAGTGCCCGCCACCGTCTTGTCGCGCTGTCTGCAGTTCAACCTCAGGCCGATGGCGCCCGAGACCATTCTGGAGCATCTGGCGCAGGTGCTGCAGTCCGAAAGCGTGGCTTCGGAGGTGCAGGCGCTGCGCCTGCTGGCGCGCGCCGCGCGTGGTTCGATGCGCGATGCGCTGTCGCTGACCGATCAGGCCATTGCCTTTGGCTCCGGCCAGTTGCACGAAGCCAGCGTACGTCTGATGCTGGGCAGTGTGGACCGCAGCTATGTGTTCCAGCTGCTCGATGCGCTGGCGCGCGGCGACGGAAAAAGCGTGGTCGAGACCTCCGAGCTCCTGCGCCTCAATGGTTTGAGTGCGGCGTCCACGCTGGAGGAAATGGCCACAGTGCTGCAGCGCATGGCGGTGCTGCAGGCGGTTCCCGGCCTAGACGCGGGTGCTGATGAGTCCGACCCTGAAGTTGCCGCCACGGCACGCTTGGCGCAAACACTGCCGGCCGATGAAACCCAGCTGCTTTACAGCTTGTGCCTGCATGGCCGCGCCGAGCTGGGCCTGGCGCCAGACGACTACGCCGCGCTGACCATGGTGCTGCTGCGCCTGCTGGCTTTCAAGCCCGCGGTTGCGTCGGTCGCGACGGTTGCTGCACCGGGGAGCGCCGTCGAGCCCCCAAAAAAGTCGCCGCCTGACAGAACGGCGGCCGCGGTGGCGGCCTCGCCAGGGCCTGCACCGGAGTCGGCTCGCGAGCTCGCTACGACCCCAGCCTTGCGTCAAAATATTGAGCCAAATAAGCCGCCAGCCCATTCTGAACCGGTGCTACCAGCTCCTGATTTTGTAGCGCCTGTGCTGACGCCAGGCGCCGTCGAGGCCACCGATCCCGTGGCAGCGCCGACTACAGCGGACAACCCGCTGGGCGATGCCTGGACGGCACTGGTCAACCGGATGGTCGCTGCCGAAATGGTCGGGGCACTGGTGCGTGAACTGGCGCTGCAGTCTGAGTTGCGTTCGCAAGCCGGGGAGGTCTGGATCCTGCGCGTCGAGCGCGAGTCGCTGAACCAGGCCGCAGCGCGCGAAAAACTTCAGCTGGCTGTGCAAGCCGCGCTGCTGGACAGCGGAAAGGCGGTCAAACTGGTGGTCGAACTGGGTCCGGTGAGCGATTCGCCGGCCCGGCGCAACGCGGCCGCCCAGCAGGAACGGCAGCAATTAGCCGAGCAAACCATTCACAACGATCCTTTTGTGCAGGACATGATCCGCGACTGGGGCGGAAAAATTGTGGCCGGCAGCATCAAGCCGATATGATCAACGCCCTGTCGACTCGCTGATTTAGTGATTTGAATTTAAAGGAAAAACCATGTTCAACTAAGGACAACTCGCCGGCCTGATGAAGCAGGCTCAGGCCATGCAGGACAACCTGAAAAAAGCCCAGGACGAGCTTGCATTCATCGAAGTCACGGCCGAGGCGGGCGCCGGCTTGGTCAAGGTGACGATGACCTGCAAGCACGATGTCAAACGTGTGGAGATCGACCCCAGTCTGCTGGGCGATGACAAAGATATGCTGGAAGACCTGGTGGCGGCGGCCTTTAACGCGGCAGTACGAAAAGCCGAAGACCTGAGCCAGGAAAAAATGGGCAAACTTACTGCCGGCATGCCGGGCCTGCCCGGCGGCATGAAATTTCCTTTTTGACCGCCTGAAACATTGCGGAACAGACCGACCGTTGCGCGCAGCGCCCGGTCGCTCGGTCCCGAACTGATCAGGATTTTCGCACCTTCTCCGATCGCAACCCATTCATGTCTGACTCCAACGCCCTTGAAGGCTTGACCCAGGCGCTGCGACGCCTACCGGGTGTGGGTGCGAAATCGGCGGCGCGCATGGCCTTTCATTTGCTGCAGCATGACAAGCCGGGCGCCCTGCAGATTGCCCGCGCGATGGAACACGCGGTTCACAGCGTCAAGCACTGCGCGCTTTGCAACACGCTGACCGAGCGGGACGTTTGCAGCACCTGCGCCAACCCCGCGCGCGACCGCAGCAAGCTGTGCGTGGTGGAAACGCCGGCGGACCAGGCGGCGCTGGAGCGAACACTGGCCTACCGCGGTCTTTATTTTGTGCTGATGGGCAAGCTCAGTCCGCTCGACGGCATCGGCCCGCACGACATCGGCCTGCAAAAATTGTTTGACCGCGTGCTGTCCAGGGACGCACAGGGCGAGCCTGCCTCGGCTGAGGCACGTGAGGTGCAGGAAGTCATCCTGGCTACCAATTTCACTGCCGAAGGCGAGGCCACGGCGCATGTGATTGCGCAGGCGCTGAAGAGCCGCGGCGTGCAGGTCACCCGGCTGGCGCGCGGCGTGCCGGTGGGTAGTGAGCTGGAGTATGTCGACCTGGGCACCATTGCGCACGCACTGGTCGATCGCCGTTAATGGCACATATTGCGACGTAGCCCCGCAGCTCTTCGCTGCTATTTCCAGAGCTGGAAGTTCCGGTTAACCACCGGTCGACCACCAGAAAGGTTTTTAAAAAATGACATTCGCACGTTTCACGGTGGCCTACTGGTGCCTTCTGGCCGCAGCCCTGTTGCCGATCGGCTGCGCGGCTCTTGCCAAGGGGGGCATGCTGGGCCTGTCCGCGCGCCAGGGTGGTTATGACAACAGCAACCCGCGCGCCTGGCTGGCCCGGCAAACCGACTGGAGGGCGCGTGCCAACCATGCTCAGGCCAACACCTTTGAAGCGCTGCCATTTTTTTTCGCCGCCGTCATTATTGCGCACCAGTTGCAAGCCTCCCAGGTGCGGCTGGATGTTTTCGCGTTTTTGTTTGTCGTGCTGCGAATGGCCTATGTCATCGTGTATGTGGCCGATATGGCCAAAAGCCGCAGCGTGCTCTGGTTCCTGGCCTTGCTGGTCAACATTGGCATTCTTTTCCTCGGTTACCGATAACGTTTGGTAACGCCAAGGCGTTCCGTACAAACCCGCACGGGATGATACCGATGCGGGTTTTTTTGTCGCTGGGTATTCTGTTTTAAATCTAAAAAAATCCAGAGAGCCGCTATGACGCACCCCTTCACCCTGACGCGCAGAAACTTCGCCGGCGCCGCAGCATTGGCTGCTGCAACGCTGGCTTTCCCGGCTTTGCGCGCACAGGCCAAGCTGGAAAAAACAAAAGTCTCGCTGGCCGTCGGGGGCAAAGCTGCGTTTTATTATCTGCCGCTGACGATCACCGAGCAGCTCGGCTATTTCAAGGCTGAAGGCCTGGACGTCGAAATCAGCGATTTTGCCGGCGGCGCGCGCGCGCTACAGGCGGTGGTGGGCGGATCGGCCGATGTGGTCTCCGGTGCCTACGAGCACACCATCAACCTGCAATCGAAAAACCAGATGTTCCAGGCCTTTGTGCTGCAGGGCAGGGCGCCACAGATTGCCTTTGGTGTCTCCACCAAAAACATGCCCAACTACAAGTCGGTAGCCGACCTCAGGGGAAAAAAAATCGGCGTTTCCGCGCCTGGCTCATCGACCAACATGATGGCCAACCTGGTGCTTTCGCGCGCCGGACTCAAGCCCGGCGATGTGAGTTTTATCGGTGTTGGCACCGCGGCCGGCGCGCTGGCGGCCTTGCGTTCGGGTCAGATCGACGCGATGAGCAACACGGAGCCGGTCATGACCATGCTGGAGCAAAAAGGCGATGTGAAAATCATCTCCGACACCCGCACACTCAAGGGAACGATCGATGTGTTTGGCGGCCCGATGCCGGCAGCCTGTCTGTTTGCGCCCATGGAATTTATCCAGAAAAATCCCAACACCTGCCAGGCGCTGGCCAACGCGATAGTGCACAGCCTGAAGTGGCTTCAAACTGCCGGTCCCGGCGACATCATCAAAACCGTGCCCGAAAACTACCTGCTCGGCGACCGGGGCCTGTATCTGGCATCGTTTAACAAGGTGCGTGACGCGATTTCACTGGACGGCATCATGTCCAGCGAGGGCGCCAAAACGGCGCTGAAGGCGCTGGCCAGCTTTGATCCCAGCATCAAGGTCGACAAGATTGACCTGAGCAAGACCTACACCAACGAATTTGCCCAGCGCGCCAAGGACAAATTCAAGGCTTGATTGACAGTGCCCCCACGCTTGTCGCTTCGCGTGCCTTCCGCAGCGCTGCCCCCTTCACCACGAATTGGGCTAATTTTCCTGGGGGCGGCCCGTCGGAAAATTGCGCTCTTGCTCCACTGACCATTTCACGGCCCCGAGCCGGTTCACGGCGACAAACACACCCATGCCGGATTCAGCCCAAGTGCGTTTCAGGGATGCGCCGCGGCGCGCGCTTGCCGGCGGCCCCGGAGTTCCCATCTGTTCGCTTCGTCCTACATACGTCAACCAAGGCTGCCCTTACATTGATGTGCTGGACCCTGTCCCGCGCCTGTGCGCTGCCTGGGCCCCTATGACCACCGCAAGGAAATCCCATGAGTCTCTCCCTCAGCATTGGACCCATCGTTTCCCTGATTGCCGGCATCCTGATTTTGATCATGCCCCGTCTCCTGAACTACATCGTGGCGATTTACCTGATCGTCATGGGCCTGCTGGGACTGTTTGGCAGCGGCTCGCTGCGCCTTTAACGCCGCATTGCCAGCGATCGACTCAAGAAGCTTGTTTACCCGAGCACGCGCAGTGCCTGCCCTTGCTCCGGTGTGCGATTTGCAACGAGTACCACCAAAGCTGGGCCGTGCATTGAGGCTAACGGAACGCACTGACCCGGGCCTCGGCGAAAGGCCCGCGATGCCAGCAGGTACGTGCGCAGGTACCGGCAGGCGCAAGAGCGAGCCCGGGGGTCACCCTATCTGCCTTTTAATCCGCACCTGAAACAACAACCCACCACGACCCCGGGCGGGGTTACCGCTGCTTGCTATTGTTTTGATAGCTACTAACGCTTATCTGCTATGGACAGAAAGCCGATTTTATGCATGAGCCTGACGCAAAATCGGGTCTGGAGCCCACGCCCAAGCGGGCCTGCCAGGCCCAGCCCAGGGTGGACCGTATTTCTTGCAGCAGCCCGCCGGTCCGGCTCGGGTAACATGGCAAGCTGTGGCGTGCGGAAAGTCAGCCCGTGCGACGTAAAAGCGCTATACAAATCAACAAGTTAGCTTCGAAGAACCAAGAAGAAAACAGGGTCAGCCGTGCGTCTCAATTCGATCAAGTTATCCGGGTTCAAGTCGTTTGCCGAACCGACCAA
>JBKJZS010000400.1:0-3176 GCA_046714915.1 Polaromonas sp.
CCTCACCACTGTGAAATGCCCGCTGCGTCGGGAGCCGTTGCCGGTAGACGGGCTTGCGCCGGCGCCCCGGTTGTGCAGCAAGTTCCACTGATCTGCTGCCGGGTCGGCGCACGCACCCTCCCGGCCAATTACCCGCTACACCTTGCCATCGACCTGCAGTCTGAAGCATTTGCTACGAATAAGATAGCTGCCTGCGTCCTTTTCATGGCGCTGAGCGTCTGTCTTTATGCCAGATCCACCTTCAGGTAATGAGCGCCCGCTAGCGGGTTGTGGTAGTAGGGGGGGATGTCGCTAAAGCCCAGATCGTCGTACAGCGCACGGGCTGCCTCCATGTCACTGAGGGTGTCCAGCAGCACGCTGTGGTAACCCGCAACGCGCGCTGCATCAAGCACAGCCTCGGCCAGCTGCCGCCCCAGGCCGGAGCGGCGAAATTTTTGGCGCACGTACAGCCGTTTCATTTCGCAGGCATTCGGGTAGTCCACGGTATCCAGCGGCTGCATCGCGCAGCAGCCGGCAATTTCCCCGTCCACCAGAGCCAGTAGCAGGCAACCCTCAGGCGCCGCGTAGTCACCCGGCAGGCCCGCCAGTTCCGCATCAAAATTTTGAAAGCACAGATCAATGCCCAGCAGGTGGGCGTACTCCTTAAAAATCAGGCGCGTCGCTGCCAGCTGCTCGGGTGTGGCTGGCGTGATGAACTGGGGCGTGAAAGAAGAAGCGGACATGGCGCAAATGAAAGTCAAATTGAGTGTATCGACTTTTCGGGCGGGCCTTGCGCGGCCGGCCGGCGCTCCGGCGCAGGATGTTCAGAAGGCCGGCTCTGCCAGGCTGATGAGCCCGTAGACCGCGGCCGCGCAAACGCCGAAGACCGTCAGTGCCAGCAGGCGGGAGGCCGTGTCGTCACGCGAGGCGTCAACAGCCCCCACCAGGTCTTTGTCACCATGCAGCATGGCATGGACCAGATTGTGTTTGCGCCACAGGTAGAAAATAATGGCTGCGAGGTGCAGAACCACCAGGGCCAGAAGCACCCACTTGCCGATGTTCTTGTGGTAATTGGTTGCTAGGCCGACTGTGGCGTTGGAGACGAACCGCGTCAGCGGGCCGGCAAACGCAATTTCGTCATCACTGAGCAGGCCGCTGCCCACCTGGGCCAGCAGAAAACCCAGCATTGCAAAAACAGAACCCGCGCCAATCGGGCTGTGGCCCACCGTGTGCTCCAGCTTGCCGTGACCCCTGAGGTAAGCCAGCACGCTGCGCGGTGAATAGACAAACGCGGCAAAACGGGACCAGCGTCCACCCACCAGACCCCAGAGAATGCGAAACATCAGCAAGGTCAGTACCGAGTAACCGAAGCGAAAGTGCCAGACCATGAGGTTGCCGCCCAGGGTGCCGGTGATCGCCAGACCGACGACGCAAACGACCAGCGCCCAGTGGAAAAGTCGGGTGGGCAGGTCCCAGACGCGAACCTTGTGGATGGGTGGGCTCATGCGTGTCTCCTCCCTTTGTGGGTGCCAGTGTGGGTGGCAGTCGTGCGGTTATGGTATGTTTCGTGCGATTGCATCAACGCTCGGCAGCGCCTTCACTTGGTGCTTACCCCAGTGCCTAAGTTCCCTCGGAACTTAGGCACTGGGGTAAGGCTCGGATGACTGACAGTCTATCGGGAAGCACTGTCAGTCATCAGAAAACGTCCATCCGTACAACACCACAAGGAAAAAAATGAAAGCTTTTGCCTGTATCGCTGCGGCAGCCACCTTGCTCGCCCTCGCCGCTCCGGCCTCCGCACAGTTTGCCAAACCCGAAGACGCCATCAAGTACCGCCAGAGCGCGCTGTCTGTGATGGGCACGCATTTCGGCCGTCTGGGCGCCATGGCTAACGGCCGCGTCCCGTTCGACGCCAAAGTCGCGGCCGACAACGCCGACATTGTGGCCAACATGGCAAAACTCCCCTGGACTGGTTTCGTGCCGGGCACCGACCAAGGCGGCAATAACAGGGCCAAGCCGGAGATCTGGACCGAGCAGGCCAAGTTCAAGGAAGGCAGCGACAAAATGATCGCCGAGTCTGTCAAGCTGGCCGCCGCTGCCAAAACCGGCAACCTCGATAGCCTGAAGACCGCTTTTGCGGCTACCGCAGGCACTTGCAAGGCCTGCCACGATGCATACCGCAAAGAGTAAGCCGGTTTCAGCTGCCTGTCCGGCAGCCTGAATGCTATTTAATTTGTAGCAACTTAACCCCGCACGGCAAGGAAAAAATGCCAATTTCTTTCGAAACTGGCATTTTTTGACACCGGGTTAATGACATGATGCCGAGCGCCTTCAAGTCTCAGCCAGCAGTTTTTCAATCAGCTGGTGCAAGGCTGCAAAATCCGGCTCGCCGACAAAGCGCTTGACGATCTCACCGCGCTTGTTCACCAGAAAAGTGGTGGGGGTCAGCTGAACGTCACCCCAGGCCTTGGCTACCGCACCCGTGTTGTCGATCGCCACCTTGAAAGGCAATTGGCGGGTTTCGGAGAAATTAACAACATAACTCGGCGGGTCGTAGCTCATGGCGACTGCCAAGGTGTCGTAACCCTGGCTGCGGTACTTGTTGTGGGTCGAGATCAATTTCGGCATTTCGGCCACGCAGGTGACGCAACTGGTGGCCCAGAAGTTAATGAGCGTCACTTTCCCCTTCAGGTCGGCGCTGGTCTTCTTGCTGCCGTCCAGCAGCACAAAGGTCGACTCCGGCGCGGCTTGCGCGCCGCTGCAACCCGACAGGGCGACGAGGCTGCCCAGCGCCAGGGCTGCGGCAAGCACGATCCGGCATACTGCGGTTGAAACTGAACTCATAGGGAAGGCTTTCATCATGCAACGTCGCAATTTTAACCAGGCTGGCGTCAGCGCACTGGGGGCGCTGCTACTGGCCACCTACCAGCAGGCCCATGCCCTCGCGCTTGGGGACCTGACCAATGCAGAGGTCAGCAGCGGCCTGAAAACCGCCCTTGAAAAAGGCGCGCTGACCGCAGTGGCCTTGCTTGGCAAGACAGATGGTTTCCTCGGCAACCCAAAAGTTCGCATTCCTTTGCCCGGTTACCTGGAAAACGTGTCTCAGCTGCTTAAAAACTTTGGGCAGGGAAAATACATTGATGAACTTGTGACATCTCTTAACCGTGCGGCAGAAGCTGCCGTGCCTATGGGGAAAG
>JBKJZS010000401.1:0-1869 GCA_046714915.1 Polaromonas sp.
ATTCCCGCTTTCACGGTGCAAGAGGCGGTAGAAGCCGCACAGAAACTGGGCGGCCCGGTCTGGGTCGTCAAGGCGCAGATTCATGCGGGTGGTCGTGGCAAGGGCGGCGGCGTCAAGCTGGCGCGCAGCATTGATGAAGTGAAAAAGCTCGCCGGTGAAATCCTCGGCATGCAGCTGATCACGCACCAGACCGATGCCAAAGGGCAAAAAGTCCGTCGCCTGCTGATTGAAGACGGCGCCGACATCAAGAAAGAATATTACGTCTCGGCCGTGACCGACCGCGCCACGCAGAAAGTGGCTTTCATGGCCTCCAGCGAAGGCGGCATGGACATTGAGGAAGTGGCGCACGCCACGCCCGAGAAAATCATCAAGGTGTTTGTGGACCCGGCCCTGGGGCTGACCGAGGCCCAGGCCAAGGAACTGGCCGATGGCATGACCGTGCCACCGGGCTCCACCGCCCAAGCCGTGGATGTCCTGCAAAAGCTCTACAAGTGCTACATGGACACCGACTGCAGCCTGGCCGAGATCAACCCGCTGATCCTCGAAGGCAACGGCAACATCAAGGCCCTGGACGCCAAGTTCAACTTTGACCCGAATGCGCTGTTCCGTCACCCCGAGATCGTGGCCTTCCGCGATCTTGACGAAGAAGATCCGGCTGAAGTTGAGGCCAGCAAATTTGACCTCGCCTACATCAGCCTGAACGGCAACATCGGCTGCCTGGTCAACGGCGCCGGCCTGGCCATGGCGACCATGGACACCATCAAGCTCTTTGGCGGCGAGCCGGCCAACTTCCTGGACGTCGGGGGCGGCGCCACCGCCGAAAAGGTGACCGAAGCCTTCAAGATCATGCTGAAGAACCCGGACGTCAAAGGCATTCTGGTCAACATCTTCGGCGGCATCATGAAGTGCGACACCATCGCCGACGGCGTGATCACCGCCTGCAAGGCCGTCAACCTTTCCGTGCCGCTGGTCGTGCGCATGAAGGGCACCAACGAAGACCTGGGCAAGAAAATGCTAGCTGACTCCGGTCTGCCGATCATTGCCGCAGACACCATGGCCGATGCTGCGACCAAAATCGTAGAGGCCGTGTCCAAGTAATTTTGCGGGGCAGACCGCAGGCCGCGCAGCGGACAAACTCTGCCCCCAACTGAATAGGAGATCCCATGTCGATCTACATCAACAAAAACACCAAAGTCATCACGCAAGGCATTACCGGCAAGACCGGCCAATTCCACACCCGCATGTGCCGCGACTATGCGAACGGCAAAAACTGCTTTGTCGCCGGCGTGAATCCGAAGAAAGCCGGCGAAGACTTCGAAGGCATCCCGATTTTCGCCAACGTGTCCGAGGCCGCCAAAGCCACCGGCGCCACGGTATCGGTGATTTATGTGCCGCCGGCCGGCGCCGCAGCGGCCATCTGGGAGGCTGTGGAAGCCAACCTCGACCTGGCCATCTGCATCACCGAAGGCATTCCGGTGCGCGACATGCTGGAAGTGCGCAATCGGATGAAAGCCAGGGAGGCCGCCGGGGGCAAAAAAACGCTGCTACTGGGCCCAAACTGTCCCGGACTCATCACGCCCGAGGAAATCAAGATCGGCATCATGCCCGGCCACATTCACCGCAAAGGCCGCATCGGGGTGGTCAGCCGCTCCGGCACGCTAACTTATGAAGCCGTGGCACAGTTGACTGAAATCGGTCTCGGCCAGTCCAGCGCCGTTGGCATTGGCGGCGACCCGATCAACGGCCTGAAGCACATTGACGTGATGCGCGCTTTCAATGACGATCCGGACACCGACGCCGTCATCATGATTGGCGAAATCGGTGGACCCGACGAAGCCGAAGCGGCCCAGTGGTGCAAAGTCAACATGA
>JBKJZS010000402.1:0-1015 GCA_046714915.1 Polaromonas sp.
CAGTTCCTTTTCATGGGTTGGGCCCGCGGTCGGGCGATTGATGCTGGCGAAGCGGCCACCGTTTTCCTTGATGTCAGACCAGATTTTGGGCGGCATATAGGAGGAAGAGTTGTCCATGGAGAAGGCAGTTTGTCGTGATTGAAGCCTGTTAGGCGAGGGTTATAGGTGCATGGTACGCGGATCGCCGTCAATTGAAGTTTGATCCATGCTGCCGATGTTGGCTGTCCCAGCTTTAGAAGACTGGAATCCTTGCGCTGAGCGGATCTTCCGGCTTACATGCAGGGTCAACTGAAATCGACAGCAGGGGTCAATTCTGCGTTGACGCCAACCCATTCAATCTGAATGTCCGCCCTGGTTTACCTGGCCGTGACCATGAATGTCTGCAAGATCGTTCTTGTTGGCAATGGGGCCCTTGCCGAACGCCGCTGATGGCTTGTAAACGAAAGCGACTTGGGCAACCAGAAAGCTGACTTTCACCAGTACCCGGTTACGCTTGCTTTCTGGCCGTTCAGCCGCCGGCCGTCAACCTGCGTGGCGTGATCTCCACCGACTCGTCCCCGGTGCTCATCCAGACCGTTCCGTCCTGCACCGTCACCTGCAGCTGCATGGTGCGGTTGGCCAGTTGGGCCAGCGCCTGGCTTTGCGCGGCCTCAATTTGCCAGACCACCAGGTTGGCGGCGCGGGTCAGCTTGGTCTCCATGGTCTTCCACCACACTGGCGTGCTGCTGGCAAAGCTGTACACGCTGACGCGCTCGGCCCGGCCAGCGGCGCGCATCAGGCGTTTGTCGTCGGGCTGGCCGACATCGATCCAGTGCTCCAGCGCGTCGGTGTAGTCCTTGTGCCAGAGCGCCGCTTCATCGACATCCCACAGGTCCTTGGCAAACTCCAGCTTGCCGCGCTGCTCGTCGGCTGTCACATTGAGCGCAAAAGCCAGCAGCAGGATCATCATGCGTTCGAAGGCCTCGGACGGAAGGCGCGCAATCGTGACGTGGTGGTCGCCGTAAACGCCGCGGTC
>JBKJZS010000403.1:0-2708 GCA_046714915.1 Polaromonas sp.
GACCTCGATTACGTGCCCATGCCTGACTCGGTGAAAGCCGTGATCCGCCAGTCCTGGACCAAAATCACCGACGGTTCCGGTAAAGCGGTTGCAGTCAAGTAAACCCACCCGTGAAGGCGAAGCGCCCGGAGTCGCTTCGCCTTTTCTCTATCCGGATAGGAGCCTACTGTGGCAGCTACACTTCCTGCAAGTTCATACAGCAGTAGAGATTCAACAATGTCCGTTCCGCCGCCTCCTCGCAAGCGCCTATCCAGCCGTACGGCCGATCTGGTTTTTGAATGGGCGGCCAGACTCGCGGCCATCGCAACGATGTTGCTGCTGGCTGCCATCATCCTGTCGCTGGTGATGGGGGCCTGGCCAGCCATCAAAGAGTATGGCCTGAGTTTTCTGTGGACCTCCGAATGGGACCCCGTAAAAAACAAGTATGGCGGCCTGGTGATGATTTACGGCACCTTGATGACCTCAATGGTGGCGCTGGTGATTGCCGTGCCAGTGAGCTTCGGTATTGCGCTTTTTTTGACTGAACTGTCGCCCCGCTGGCTCAGACGGCCTCTGGGTGTGGCCATCGAGCTGCTGGCGGCTGTTCCATCCATCGTTTACGGCATGTGGGGTCTGCTGGTGTTCGGCCCCATTCTGGTCAAGTATGTTCAGGCGCCCCTGCAAGCCGCTTTCAGCGACGTCCCTTATCTGGGCGCGTTGTTTTCGGGACCCCCTGTTGGTATTGGTATTCTGGCCGCGGGCATCATTCTGGCCATCATGATCATTCCTTTCATCGCGTCGGTAATGCGCGATGTGTTTGAAGTGACTCCGCCCATGCTCAAAGAGTCTGCGTATGCCCTGGGGGCCACCACCTGGGAAGTCGTTTTCAAGATTGTGCTGCCTTACACCAAGGCTGGAGTGATTGGCGGCATCATGCTCGGTCTGGGTCGGGCGCTGGGCGAGACAATGGCCGTAACCTTTGTGATCGGCAATTTCAACCAGCTCGATTCGCTGTCGCTGTTTCAGGCGGCCAACAGCATTACCTCGGCATTGGCCAATGAGTTCGCTGAAGCCAGCGAAGGCCTGCACCAAGCTGCGTTGATTTATCTCGGACTGGTCCTCTTCTTCATTACCTTCGTGGTCCTGACCCTGTCCAAATTCCTGCTGTCGCGTCTTCAAAAAGGCGAGGGAGCCCGCACATGAATGCCGTCAAACTGAGTGGCGCACAACAAGCGCGGCGGGCCAAATTTCGCAACCGCAAGATGGTCAATGTGATCGCCATTACCCTGTCGATGTGCGCCATGGCTTTTGGTCTTTTCTGGTTGATGTGGATTCTTTTTGAAACCTTTCGCCTGGGTTTGGGCGGACTGAGTCTTGCCCTCTTTACCGAAATGACGCCACCGCCCAACGCCGAGACGGGTGGGTTGGCCAACGCCATTTTTGGCTCCATCACCATGGTGTTTTTGGCCACCGTGCTGGGAACGCCCATCGGTGTGCTGGCGGGTATTTATCTCGCTGAGTACGGCGCGCACACCCGTCTGGGAAAATTGACCGGGTTTATCAACGACATTTTGTTGTCGGCGCCGTCGATCGTCGTCGGCCTCTTTGTCTATGCACTGATCGTGGCCCGGGTTAAGAGCTTTTCTGGATGGGCGGGGGTGGTGGTGCTGGCGCTGCTGATCATCCCCGTGGTGATTCGAACCACGGACAACATGCTCCGCCTGGTCCCGAATGCCCTGCGAGAAGCCGCCTATGCGCTGGGCAGTCCCAAGTGGAAGGTGATCATGGGCATCACGTTGCGTGCAGCCCAGGCCGGCGTTGTCACTGGTGTGCTGCTCGCGGTGGCACGGGTAGCGGGTGAAACAGCGCCCCTGCTGTTCACTGCGCTGTCCAATCAGTTCTGGACCAGCGACCTCAGCCAGCCTATGGCGAGTCTGCCCGTGACGATATTCAAGTTCGCCATGAGTCCGTTTGAAAACTGGCAAAAACTGGCTTGGGCTGGCGTGCTTCTGATTACGCTGGGCGTACTGTCCCTGAACATTCTGGCCCGCGTTCTGTTCAGAAATAAAAATTGAGGAAATACCAAAATGCAAGTACCAACCCTGGCAGCTAACGATACGATCAAGATGTCGGTTCGTGACCTGAATTTTTACTACGGCAAGTTTCACGCGATCAAGAACGTCAGCCTGGACATCCCTGAAAAAAAGGTCACGGCTTTCATCGGTCCTTCGGGCTGTGGAAAGTCCACGTTGCTGCGCACTTTTAATCGCATGTACGAGCTCTACCCGGACCAGCGCGCGGAAGGCCAGGTCATGATGGGCGGCGAGAACATGATCACTTCCAAGGAAGACGTGTCGCTGATCCGGGCGCGTATTGGCATGGTGTTCCAGAAGCCGACGCCGTTTCCAATGTCGATTTACGACAACATAGCTTTCGGCGTGAAGCTGTTCGAAAGCCTGAACTCCGCCGACATGGATGAGCGTGTCGAATGGGCCTTGCGCAAGGCGGCGCTCTGGACGGAGGTAAAAGACAAGCTCAATCAAAGCGGCTCCAGCCTGTCCGGCGGCCAACAGCAGCGGCTGTGCATTGCCAGGGGCATCGCCATCAAGCCGGAAGTGCTGTTGCTCGACGAGCCCTGCTCGGCGCTGGACCCGATTTCCACCGCCAAGATCGAGGAGCTGATCGCCGAGCTGAAAAACGATTACACCGTCGTGATCGTGACGCACAAC
>JBKJZS010000404.1:0-5183 GCA_046714915.1 Polaromonas sp.
CATTGAGACGCACGCCGCTGCGCTCATCGGCGGCCCCTTCCTCGGCACGCGCCACATCGCGCACCTTGACCGGGAAGCCGTTGACACTGCGGATCACCACCTCCCCGAACTGCTCGGGACGCACCAGGCCGGTCTCGGACGTCACGCTGAACTCGCGTTGCTGCGATTCAATGCGGCCGGCGGGAACCTCCAGGTTGCTGCGGCGTATGGCGTCCTCGATGTCCTGCGTCGTGAGGCGGTAGGCTGCCATTTTCCGGGGATCGAGCCAGACACGCATCGCGTATTTGCGTTCACCGAAGATGCGCACATCGGCCACGCCGGTCACGGTTTGCAGGCGCGACTTCACCACGCGGTTGATCAGATCGTTGATCTGCAGGCGAGAAAGGGTCTCGCTGCTGAAAGCCAGAAAAATCACCGGAAAGGCGTCGGCCTCCACCTTGGCGATCACCGGTTCTTCGATCGCCTGCGGCAAGCGGTTGCGCACGCGGGAGGTCCGGTCGCGCACCTCCGCCGCGGCGGCATCCGCATCTTTTTCCAGCCGGAAGCGAACCGAGATCTGCGCCTGCTCGGCACGGCTGATCGAGGTGATGACATCCACTGCGTCGATGCCGGCAATCGAGTCTTCCAGCGGCTTGGTGACCTGCGACTCGATCACCTCGGCCGAAGCGCCGGCGTACCTGACGCTGACAGTGACCACCGGCTCATCGATCTTGGGATACTCGCGCACCGCCAGGCGGCTGAAACTCACCGCACCGACCAGCACGATCAGCAAGGACAGCACGGTGGCAAACACCGGACGGCGTATTGAGACTTCAGCAAGTTGCATAAGGACCTGTTGCGTGACTCAGGTTAAAACTCAAGCGGGATCACGCGTTACCGGCGCGGCCAGACTACGCTGCGGCGTGGCCGCACCGCGCCCCGGCCTGACAGTGGCAGGTGCTTCAGTGAGCGAAATTCCGCAGGGGTTGGGGCCGGACAGCGCGGCCACGGTTGGCGCCGGGCGCTCCGCCTGCGCAGCCGCAGCAGCGGAAGCGCCCGTTGCGGCTTGTGGGGCCACTGAAGCGGTGGAAGCCGCACCGGCTGCCGGCCGGGCCAAAGGCCCCCCAGCCAGGTCCACCACCGTGACCACGGTGCCGTCACGCTGCACACGCTGCTGACCGGACGTCACTATAGTTTCGCCAGGCTCCAGTCCCTCAAGAATTTCCACCTTGCCCGGGATCCGCAAACCCACTTTGACCTCGACCCGTTGGGTTGTTCGGGTCAGCTCGTTCGGCCCGTTCAACAGCTTGATCACAAACTGACGGCCACCCTGAGGGACGATTGCCTCCTCGGGAATCACGCGGGCGTTATCGCGCACGCCGAAAACAGTATTGACGCGCGCAAACATGCCAGGCCGCAGCTGCAGCTGACGGTTGTCGATGCAGCCCCGGATTCCGACAGAGCGTCCGTTGGCGTCAATCAGCGGGTCAATCGCCTGGATCTGCGCCGTGTATTGGCGGCCGGGCAACGCATCAATATCCAGCAGCGCCGTCTGGCCGCGCCTGACCTTGCTCTGAAAACGTTCAGGCAGCCTGAAATCGACGTAAATGACTTCGATGTCTTCAATGTTGACAATGTCGGCACCATCTTTCAGGTAGTCACCTACATTGACCAGGCGAATACCGGCAATGCCATCGAACGGCGCAACTATTTTCAGGCGCGCAGCGGTTGCCCGGGCCAGCGCCAACTTGGCCTGGGCCACCTGCAGGTTGGCAGCGCTTTCGTCCAGAGACCGCTGGCTGATAAAGTTTTGCGCGACCAGTTCCTGATTTCGTTTCTGGTTGGCCTGGGCAATTGATAGTTCGGCCTGACTTTGCTGCACTTGCGCCAGCGGGAGCTGGTCGTCAAACTGCACCAGCACCTGACCTTTGCGCACGCGCTGGCCGTCGGTGAAATTGAGCTGGGTAATGCGTCCACTGACCTCCGGGCGCAACACAACACCCCGGCGTGAACGCAAGCTGCCCACCGCCTGGGTATCGTCTGTCAGCCGGGTGAGCTCTACCTTGGCGGCTTCAACCGTCGGTGGTTTTCCGCCTGCGGCGCCGCTGGCTGCTCCCAGCGCTGGCGTGGCAGCCGACGATGAAGCGCCCACAGCACCGCCCTCAGGCGCTTTCGGCTTCTGGTACCACCACGCGGCGCCTGATGCAGCCGCAATACCCACTACCGCGACCAATGTGTAAATTGCTTTGAATGCCATGGAAAGAGAAATTTGTTATGAGAAGCGGCAAATTTCCAATGTAGCAGGACACCATAGCCCGCGCAGCTTTTCAGGCATTCCACAAGGGGGCTTACGCCTCAGCTTTACAACGGCTCTACCAAAGTGCCAAGTCTGCTGAGGCGAAGCTGACACAAGGTATCTGCGTATGCTTACGATGCCTATTTTGGGCTCCTGAGATCCGACTGAACGTTCCAAGCCACTTTTGGCCAGCAGGCCGCCTGCTCGTTGCACCGGTCGCCAGCATAGCGCTGTTCTCAGCGTCGGTCGATTTTATGCCAGCTGCACGTCACCAGCACATCCCGCCGCTGCCACACATCGCGTGATGCTGCCCTGCAAAACCCGGGGCCGAGCCAAACCAGTGGGCCATCGGAAGGTCAAACTGGAGCGCATCCCAAAACATCAAAAAGGCAAGGCAGGCCAGCGCCCACAAACCCCAGCGCTGAATTTGCTTAAGCGGCATTCGTCGGTACCCAGGAAAAAGATATAGGCCGAGAATGTCCGACCTGACTTGAACCATCCTTAACGACTTGTTCAAGTGTTTTTTCAGGGACTTGTCAGGCTTTTGACAGGATCACCGTCATGGCCCTTGAACCAGCTCCATTCGAGTGTGTGACCTTTGCCAGTGAACGCGTTGCCTGGTTTTACAACGAAGTGGATTGCGCGCGAAAATACGCTCCTCCGGGGTTCCGACAGCACAGGGAGTCCCCCTTCACCTCGTTTCCCGCTTTTGCCGACAGCCGGGTACGGGTGTCCGCTCAGCAGGAAGGCTTTTCCGCTGCTAAGCTGACTGAACCTGTGGCACCCTTGTGCCGTGCACCCATCACCCATTCCCCGATGAACGCAAGCGCCTTTTCAAATACCCCTGCCGCGCCGGCCGACCTGCCGCGCCGGTTTCTGGGCCGCAATGCGGTGATTGCCCTCGGGGTAGTGGCGCTCCATGTCGGCCTTATCTGGGCGCTGCAAAGCGGCCTGGTTATGCGGGCCGCGGAAATTGTGGTGCCGGCTGAAATTCTGTCGCAATTTATTGACCCGCCTGTGCCCAAGCCGGAGTCAGTACCGCCTGCAGCGCCATTGCCCCCGACTCCGCCGGCCCCCGTGAGGAAGATCCCGCCCAGGGCGCCTGCTCTGCCTCCGCCCCAGCCGCCGGCTGGCGCCGACCTGACACCTTCACCCATGGCGCCGACAGGCGTGAGCACACCGCAGCCGTCCCCTGCACCCATCACGCCACCCGTTGCGCTTGCGCCGGTTGCACCGGCAGCGCCCCCTGTAATGCAGCTGCCCTCCGGTGACGCAGACTACCTGCACAACCCCAAGCCGCCCTACCCGCCGATCAGCAGACGCTTTAACGAGCAGGGCAAAACAATTGTCCGGGTCCTGATTGGCGCCGATGGGCTGCCGCAACGTTCGGAAATACTTCAATCGAGCGGCTTTGACCGCCTTGACCAGGCTGCGCTGGCCACCGCAATGCGCTGGCGTTATGTGCCCGGAAAACGCGGTGGTGTACCTGAAGCGATGTGGTTTAACGTTCCCATCAATTGGGTTCTAGAATAAATTTGTTGCACTGTGGAGTATTGATTCATGAATTCCCAATTTGGCCTTGCCAACGTCTGGAGCCAGGGCGATATCGTCAGCAAATGTGTGGCCTTGCTGCTGCTAATCATGTCGCTCGCCTCGTGGATGGTCATCATCATCAAGACCCTGGACCTGATCAAGTACAAAAGGATTGCCAGTACGGCTGAAGACTTCTGGCACAGCGAAGATTTCGCGGCAGGCCTCGCCAAGCTCGGAGCCGATCCGAGCAACCCCTTTCGCCAACTGGCGCTGGAGGGCCGTGAAGCCACCCTGCACCACCGCGACACCAAAGCGCATCTGCACGATGCCCTGGATATGAGCGACTGGGTTACCCGTACCCTGCGCAACGCCATCGACGAATTCACTTCCAAGCTGCAATCCGGTCTGGCCATCCTCGCTTCAGTGGGCTCTACCGCTCCCTTTGTGGGCCTGTTCGGCACGGTGTGGGGCATCTACCATGCGCTGCTGTCCATCGGCATGGCGGGCCAGGCGACCATTGACAAGGTGGCCGGCCCGATTGGCGAGGCGCTGATCATGACGGCGCTCGGCCTGGCCGTAGCGATTCCGGCCGTCTTGGGCTATAACGCTTTGGTGCGGGGCAACAAGGGTGTGCTGCAAAAGCTCAACCGCTTTGCCCACGACCTGCACGCCTACTTTGTGACCGGCGCACGCGTGAGCAGCAGTGGCCCGGCCAATGTGGTGCCCATGAAAAAAGCCTAGGTCCGGCAGACTAAATCCCCAAGCGAGAAGCACCATGGCTTTCGGAACCCAGGACGACACCGACGAGGTGATGAACGAAATCAACATGACGCCGCTCGTTGACGTGATGCTGGTACTGCTGATCATCTTCATCATCACCGTGCCCGTGATGAAGCATTCGGTCAACATCGATTTGCCCCGCGCAAACAACGAGGTACAGATCGTCAAGCCGGAGACGGTTCGCCTGACGGTGGACGCGAATGGTGTTTATTTCCTCAACGAGGCAAAAGTCGAGGACGCGAATCTGGCACCGCGCTTTCGAGCGGCAGCGGCGCTGAACCCGCAACCCGAACTGCATATTCGCGGCGACAAGGCGGTACGCTACGAACGGGTGGCCCAAGCCATGGCAGCGGCCCAGCAGGCGGGCCTGCGAAAAATTGGCTTTATCACCGAGCCAGTCCAGTAAGCCCTTGCTTCGTAGGTGTACTGGTAGGTGAGCATGGCCTTGACCATCGGTCGCATGGGGCGACGTGCCCAGCAATAGCGCGTGTCGCTGATCCGCCCGAACCTGGCTTCGTCCTGGAACATCAGGCGCATAGGCCTGACCGTGGCAAAGCTTTTTACGATCTCGTCCAAAGCGCTGGGGAGTTTTTTT
>JBKJZS010000405.1:0-3384 GCA_046714915.1 Polaromonas sp.
ACACCGAGTGGCAAACCATCAAGGAATTCGCCGGTTTTCCGCTGCCGCAGACGAAAAGCTGAGCTGCCAAAGCCGGTGCCGTGCAGCTGGCTCAAAATAGCCGCTGGCAGTTCGGCGGCGAACTCACCCAGTGCACTGGGCTGAAAACGAGCTTGCAGCGTCCCGGCGACTCGGGTTCGTCCTGGAGATCATCGGTGCAAGTCATTGCAAAGTTGGTTGCTGATGGGCTGCGCCATGCCCATCAGCGGGTCCCACGGTCGCCTTGCATCGGAATAGGGGACAGGCAGCTCCGCAGATATCGGGAGGTATAGTAAAGAGCTACCGCGTGAAATGAAGCTTTGCTGCAGTTATTGCCTGGAGTTTTTCACTGCAAATCAGCTCGAATAAGAAGCGTCACTCATTGATTTAATCTGGAATTCACTGAATGGACTTATGGAACACGACACTGGCGCCCGGTTTTCCGCCCGAACTCAGTGCTGCATTGGCCGGCATCATGGGGCTGCTGGTTGGCAGTTTTTTGAATGTTGTCATTTACCGTTTGCCGAAAATGATGGCGCGACAGTGGGCGGTGGAATGCGCCGAGATCGCGGGGAAAGCACTGGAGAGCACTGAAAAATTCAATCTACTGCTACCCCGGTCTCGTTGCTCAAGTTGCGGGCACGTGATCCGCTGGTATGAAAACATTCCCCTGTTAAGCTACCTTTTTTTAAAAGGCCAATGTTCGGCTTGCAGCGCCAAATTCGGATTGCGCTACCCACTGGTCGAGGTTGCCACCGGGGCCCTGTTTTTCTTCTGTGCCTGGCGCTGGGGCTTGACGGCCACCGGACTGGCCTGGTGTGGATTTTCGGCGGCATTGATGGCGCTTGCATTGATCGACTGGGACACCACCTTGCTCCCGGATGACATCACGCAGCCACTGCTGTGGGCGGGTTTGATCGTCGCTGCCTTGGGCTGGAACCCGGGGATTGAAGTGAGCCAGGCCTTGTGGGGCGCAGTAGCAGGTTACCTGTCTTTATGGCTGGTGTATTGGGCGTTTAAACTGGCGACCGGCAAAGAGGGCATGGGTTACGGTGACTTCAAACTCTTTGCTGCCCTGGGTGCCTGGTTTGGCTGGTCAGCCTTGGTACCGATGATCTTGATGGCATCCGTGATTGGCGCCGTAGTGGGTATTGCGATGAAGTTCTCCAGCGGTTTGCGGGAGGGGGGTTACGTGCCCTTCGGCCCCTTCCTGGCGGGCGCCGGGCTGACCGCCATGGTGTTTGGTCCCCAGTCCATCCTGCGCGCTGTTGGGCTGTAGCCGATGCAGGCGCTGCGGGTTGGATTGACGGGGGGCATAGGCAGCGGCAAAAGTACAGTTGCCAGCATGCTGGCTGACTGCGGCGCCTGGGTAATTGATTCTGACGCCATCGCGCGCCAGGTCACCGCGCCGGGCGGTGCTGCCATCGCGCTGATTGCGGCGCAATTCGGCGTTCAATTCATCACACCCGAAGGCGCACTGGACCGCGACCGGATGCGCCAGCTGGTCTTTGGCGATGCCGATGCCAAAAAGCAGCTGGAAGCCATTGTTCATCCTTTGGTCGGAGAAGAAACCGCCCGGCAGGCTGCGCAAGCCGGCAGTGCCTGCACGGTATTTGATGTGCCCCTGCTGGTTGAGTCGGGCCGCTGGCGGCAGCGGCTGGACCAGGTGCTGGTGGTGGACTGCAGCGAGGCGACGCAAATCAACCGCGTAATGGCGCGTAACGGCTGGACGCGCGAAGCGGTGGAACAGGTCATGGCGGGACAGGCCAGCCGCAGTCAGCGCTTGGCTGCTGCCGATGTCTGTATTTACAACGACTCATCCCTGCCGCTGGCTGCGCTGGCTGCGATGGTGCAGCAACTGGCGCGGCGCTTCGGGCTATGATGCGCAAACAAATAACCAGCCGATAAAGATACCGCAGTGATTCTTTACGAGTATCCCTTCAACGAACGCATACGTACCTACTTGCGACTTGAACACCTGTTTCACCGCCTCGGCGAACTGGCCGTGCGGGAGCATCCGACCGACCATCACTACGCCATCACGACCATTTTTGAAGTCATGGATGTGGCCGCCCGTGCGGAGCTGAAAACGGATGTGCTCAAGGACCTCGACAAGCAAAAACACGCGCTCAACGGTTATCGCGGCAACCCCGCGATTTCCGAAGCGGTACTGGACGAGGTCACAGGCCAGCTGGAACAATGTTTTTCAGCCCTGAACAGCCTGCCTGGCAAAGCTGGCCAGTCCCTGACGGAGAACGACTGGTTGATGAGCATTCGCAGTCGCGTAGGCATCCCGGGGGGGACCTGCGAATTCGATTTACCGGCTTATTTTGCCTGGCAGCACTTTGACGTGTTCACCCGCCAGAAAGATCTGCAACGCTGGATTACTGCCTTGGTGCCGCTGGCCGAGTCGATTCGCATACTGCTGAAATTACTCCGGGACTCGGGCTTGCCGCAAAAAGTGGTAGCGACGGCGGGGCAATACCAGCAAACCTTGACGCAGGGGCGTACTTTCCAGTTGCTGCGCCTGCGGATTGATCCGGCTTTGGGGCTGATTCCGGAAATCAGCGGAAATCGCCTGATCGCTTCCGTCCGCCTGATGCGGCTTGAGAGTGACGATCGGCTGCATTCTTCGGCGGCAGACGCCGCCTTCGAACTGACTCTTTGTTCCTAAAATGGGAGCCTGCGACTAGCCCGGGCTCTCCTTCAGCTTGAGTTTCGATGATGAATCCAGATCTGCCAGAAGCCAAAGTGGTTGTGTGCCCCACCTGCAGCGGACCCAGCGTTTACGCGCCGGGCAATCGCTTTCGTCCCTTTTGCAGTGAGCGCTGCAAAAATGTTGATCTGGGTGCCTGGGCCAGCGAGAGTTTTCGCATGCCGGCTGACGCACCGCCGGATGATCAGGTCTATGGCGATGCCAAGCTGCAGTAGATGTTCAAAGAAACGGAAGCAGACCTTCAGCCAGCCCGGAGGAGAGGAAAAATGATTCTACAATCGCGAGTCTGGCCTGCACTGGCCGCGCTGACATGGGGGGCCTTGCTCGTCGGCGCGGCAGCCACACCGAGTTTTGCCGCCACCGAAAACGCCAAAAAATCGGCGCCAACCGCGCAGGGGAAAACGGCCAAATTCATACCCGGCTCGCAGGAAACACGCAAAGAACGAACCACCCGGCTCAAGCGCGAATGCAAGGGCCGGGTAAACGCCGGCGCCTGTGAAGGGCATACCCAGTAAGTGAGGGCAAGCCTGAAGGCCGACCCAACAGTCCAGCGGGCCTTGGGCGGTCTTTAGTACAGCCTGATGCGACGGGCCAGGCTCAAACGGAGGTCGTTCCGAGCACCTGCTGCAACTCGCCGTTCTGGTACATCT
>JBKJZS010000406.1:0-5195 GCA_046714915.1 Polaromonas sp.
GCTCGGCAACGTCGGTATGAAGTCCGCCGAAGGTGATCAGTACCAGGGCACACGCGCCATCAATTTTCATCTGCCGTCGTTCCGGGGCCAGCCGGGCGCACAACATACGGCGCACAAACGCACACGCATGAAGTGGATCATGGCCGCCGAGCTCACCGAAACCACGCGCGTCTTCGCGCGCACCGTGGCGCGCATCGAGCCCGAGTGGATCGAGGCACTGGCCCCGCATCTGGTGACGCGCACTTACTTCGAGCCGCACTGGGAGAGGAAAAGCGCGCAGGTGGTGGCCTTCGAGCAGGTATCGCTTTATGGTCTGGTGATCAACCCGCGCCGCCGCGTGCACTACGGCGCCATCAACGCCAGGGAAGCGCGCGAGATTTTCATTCGCGGCGCGCTGGTCACCGGTGAGTACGATACCCGCGGCGATTTCCTCAAATCCAATCTCAATCTGGTGGCC
Source organism: Polaromonas sp. (assembly GCA_046714915.1). Classification (GTDB taxonomy): domain Bacteria; phylum Pseudomonadota; class Gammaproteobacteria; order Burkholderiales; family Burkholderiaceae_C; genus Polaromonas. Next base: position 458 of record JBKJZS010000406.1, read on the forward strand.
GAGATTGAAGACATCGAGCACAAGGCGCGGCGCCAGGATGTGCTGGTGGATGAAGAGCTGATTTACGCCTTTTACGACCAGCAACTGCCTGCTGATATTTGCACCGGTGCCGGCTGCGAGCACTGGTACAAGGACGAAGTCAATAAGCAGCCGAAGCTGCTGCTCTTGAGCCGCGAAGAGTTGATGCGTCATGAGGCCGCTGGCATCACCACGCAGGCTTTTCCGAAAACCCTGCGCCTGGGTGGTGTGGACTGCCCCGCAACGTACCTGCACGAACCGGGCAACGCCAAAGACGGTGTCACGGTGGATGTTCCGCTATTTGCGCTCAACCAGATCAATGAGGAGCGCTGTGAATGGCTGGTGCCGGGCATGCTGAAAGACAAGATACAGGCGCTGCTGAAAACCCTGCACCAGCGGCCGCGCTCGCGCCTGGTGCCACTGCCGGAGACGGCGGCGCGCATGAGTGTGGAGTTGCTGCAGCCGGAAAAGTTTGGCGTCGCCTCTCTCACCGATGCGATCCTCAAGCTGGTGCGAGATGCCACCTCGCTGGATATCAAACGCGGCGACATGAAGCTGGATATGCTGCCGCCGCACCTGTTCATGAACTTACGGGTGGTTGACGAACACGGGCGCCAACTCGGCACCGGCCGAAATCTCGGTGCGCTCAAGGGCGAACTCGGTTCGCAGGCGCGGGGCGCTTTCCAGGCGCTCGCTGGCCTGAAAGCGGGGCCGAGGCCTGAAAACGCCGATTTCGCTCAAAATACCAAGTCATATCGGCCTGCAGCCCAGCAGGGACGGGCGCAATCAGCTCCTGAAAACGTAGCAAGCCAGCGGACCGCGCCGGTCAGGACGCCGGAGCGCTACACCAGCTGGAGCTTTGGCGAATTGCCTGAACTGATGGAAATCAGCAAGGGAACACAAACGCTGATTGGTTTTCCGGCGCTGATTGACTTGGGTGACGCAGTGTCCATCGAGGTGTTCGACGAGCCCGATGTGGCCGCCGCCAAACACCGCGCCGGCCTGCGGCGGCTGTTTTCGCTGCAGATCAAGGACGCGCTGAAGTACCTCGAAAAAAACCTGCCCGACCTGCAAAAAATGGCCACCACCTACATGCTGGTGGGCCGCGCCGCCGACAACTCGGGCGGCGGCACACTGGAAGAGCTGCGCCAGCAGATCGTTGAAGTCGCATTGGACCGGGCCTTTCTGCTGGAGCCGCTGCCCACGGGCGAAGTCGACTTCAAAAAGCGTATTGACGACGGAAGGGGGCGCCTGACCCTGATTGCCAGTGAAGTTGCGCGGCTGGCGGCCGGCATTCTGATCGAATATGCGACGGCGCAGCGCAAAATCAAGGACACTAAAAATGCCACGGAAGCGGTGGCGGATGCGGCGCAACAACTGCAGCGCCTGGTGCCCAAACGCTTTTTGACAAGCACGCCCTACACCCAGCTGCAGCACTTTACGCGCTACCTCAAGGCCATCACCTTGCGGTTGGAGAAGGGGCGGGCTGACCCGGTGCGTGATGCGGCACGGCTGGCGGAATTGAGGCCGCAGGAGCAGCGTTACTGGCGCCTGGTGGCCGAACGCAAAGGTGCAATCGATGTGCGTCTGCAGGAGCTACGCTGGCTGCTCGAAGAGTTGCGCGTGAGCTTTTTTGCGCAGGAGCTGCGCACGCCACAGCCGGTCAGTGTCAAGCGGCTGGAAAAGTTGTGGGCCCAGTTGAACAGCTGAGTTCATCTTCTTCAGCGCAGACTCAAAATTGTCCCCAGCACTTGCTACGCCGCGGTCAAATTCTTTCGACGCAGCTCAATAGCCGAGTGCAAGGCCTTGTAGCCCGACTGGTAAGGGAGCCGTCAAGGCCGTCTGCTCCAACAAGAAAAAAAGGGCTTAACCTTTGGTTGAGCCCCTTCTTTTTGCAGCAGCTGATTTTATAGTTTCCCCATCAGGAGCAGCACCACCAGGATCAAAACCACCAAGCCGATGCCACCGCTGGGACCGTAGCCCCATGAGCGGCTGTGTCCCCACGTGGGCAGTGCGCCGACCAGAATCAGGATGAGCACGATGAGCAGAATCATTGAAATCGACATGGAAAACTCCTTGTTATAAGTGTTCTTCATTGTTTCCTGCAATGACTGCCGATCAAGCAGGAAACCGCGCTGACTTGCCGTCAGGGAGTTCCTACAGTTTGGCAAGCCTCGCTGATCCCAGCACGGCATTGCATCGCAGCGAAGCAAACGCCTGGGCCACGATGCCAGTTGGTTTTAGTGATAAAAATACCGCTCCAGCCCTTAAGGGGTGAGCGTAGACAGCTATCTATTTTATAGCATTTCCAGGCGCGCCAGGGCGGCGTTGAGCGTCTCGTCTTTTTTCGCAAAACAAAAACGCACAACCCGCTGGTCAAAACCATTGCCGTAAAAAGCCGAAAGAGGAATGGCGGCGACGCCAATCTCCGCCGTCAGCCATTGGCAGAAGTCGGCTTCGTTCAACTCACTGACTTCTGAAATGTCGACGCACTGGAAGTAGCTCCCCTCGCTGGGCAGCAGTTTGAAGCGGGTCCTGGACAGCCCCGCACGAAACAGGTCGCGCTTGCGCTGGTAAAACGCCGGCAAGTCCAGGTAGGGGCGCGGGTCGGCCATGTAAGTTGCCAGCCCGTATTGCACTGGCGTATTGACAGTGAACACATTGAACTGATGCACCTTGCGAAACTCGGCCGTCAGCGAGGCGGGCGCGGCGACATACCCGACCTTCCAACCGGTGACATGGTATGTTTTGCCAAAGCTGCTGACGATGAAGGCGCGCGCCGCCAGGCCGGGAAAATGTGAGGCGCTCTGGTGCTTGCGGCCTTGGGCGGCGTCAAACACCATGTGTTCATAGACCTCGTCGCTGATCAGCAGTACCTCTGTGGGCGCCAGAATTTCCTGGAGCTGCAGCATGTCTTCGCGGGTCCAGACGGTGGCGCTGGGGTTGTGCGGCGAGTTGACCAGAATGGCCCGCGTTTTGGCGGTGATCGCCCCTGAGATCTTGTCGAAGTCTGGTCTGAAGCTGCCGGGCGTCAAGGGAACACGTACGGCAACGCCTCCTGCCAGCTCGATATTGGGCACATAACTGTCGTAACAGGGCTCCAGCACGATGACTTCATCACCCGGGTGGACTACCGCCAGAATAGCGGTGATGATGGCCTGCGTGGCCCCAGCTGTCACGGTGATTTCGGTATTCGCGTTGTAGGCCCGGCCATAGAGCTGCTGCAATTTGGCAGCGATCGCGTCGCGCAGCACCGCCACGCCGGGCATCGGTGGGTACTGGTTCAGGCCCCCGGTCATCGCGTCGGTGACGGCGCCGATCAGCTGGGGGTCGCATTCAAAGTCCGGGAAGCCCTGGCCCAGGTTGACCGCACCTTTTTCCAGGGCCAGCGCCGACATGACGGTAAAAATGGTTGTGCCCACCGCAGGCAGCTTGCTGTGTACTTCGGGGGTGCGTTCGGAAACCGTGTTCAGGGTCGTCATGGTCGTCATTGCGTGCTCAAAGGCCGTAGTCGTTGTGGCGGCTGCTCATGGCCTTGCTGATCAAGGTGCGGTCGAGTTTGTCGCTAAGCAGCTCGGCAAATTTATAGACAAAATTGCGCAGGTAGGCGCTGCGCTTGAAGGCCACACGGGCCACGTTCACGCCAAACAGCGAGCCCGCTGGCACGGCCACCAGATCGCTGTTGGTGCCGTCGTCTTTCAGAGCCATCTCGGCCACAATGCCGACGCCCAGCCCCAGGCGTACATAGGTTTTGATCACATCGGAGTCAATCGCTTCAAGCGCGATGCGCGGCTGCAGGCGTTTGGCGGCAAAAGCCAGGTCGACCTTGGTTCGCCCAGTGAAGGACGGGTGGTAGGTTATCAGCGGCTGCAGCGCCAGGTCCTCCAGCGTGATGTGCTCCTGTTTGGCCAGCGGATGATCAAGTGGCATGACCAGCATGTGCTGCCACTCGTAGCAGGGCAGCGTGACGAGTTCTTGATACTGCGTGAGCGATTCGGTCGCAATGCCGATTTCGGCCACCTCATCGATGAGCATGCGCGCGACCTGGTCGGGCGAGCCCTGGTGCAGGCTGACGTTGACTTTGGGGAAAGCCTCGCGCAGTTTGGCCACCGGCTGTGGCAGCACATAACGGGCCTGGGTGTGGGTGGTGGCAATCGACAAGGTGCCGCTGTCTTGCGCTGAAAACTGCTCGCCGATGCGCCTCAGATTACCGACTTCGCGCATGATCAGCTCTATGCTTTTGAGTACGTGCTCGCCCGGCTCGGTCACGCGTTTGAGTCGTTTGCCGTGTCGGGCAAAAATTTCAACGCCGAGTTCTTCTTCCAGTTCAATGATGGCCTTGGACACGCCCGGCTGGGAGGTATGCAGGGCGCGCGCGGTTTCGGTGAGATTCAGGTTGCGCCGGACGGCCTCTTGAACGAAACGAAATTGGTGAAGGTTCATAGTTATTTCGACTGATTATTGGTTTTATTATGCCGGCCTTGCTCGGTAAGAAGGCTCCAAGTCTGAAACTGGTCTAAAGCACGGAAAGGGCAATATCCGCCATCAACGAAGTCAGTTGCGGGTACTCGCCGGCGGCGGGCAGCAGTTCAACCAGCAAGCCTGGATGCGTTGCCTGCACTTGCGCGACCAACAGTGGCAAATCTTCCCGGGCATGTTTGCCCACACCAAAAAAAAGCGGAAACACCGTGAGTCGATGAGCGCCAGCGGCGATTAGCTC
>JBKJZS010000407.1:0-6307 GCA_046714915.1 Polaromonas sp.
AGATTGAGCGGCTCCAAGGTCATAAATCGACATATTCGGCTAACTAGAGGCTCAATCCAAATGAAGCATAAGCGGGCCGAAGCGGCACGCTTATGCTTCCGGTGACAGTCATGACACGTTAAGAGAGGGGTATCTGGTGCGGCTGGCGGGGATCGAACCCACGACCCTTGGCTTCGGAGGCCAATACTCTATCCACTGAGCTACAGCCGCAACGCTGAAAACAGCCACTACCCGACTTGGGGAGCCGGCAAAGACTTCGCAGGGTCCTGCTCGGCGAGCCTGATTCCTGTTGAACTCTTTGATTCTATCAGCCAGGCGGACCGCGCCGGGGTTTTACAGAGGCGGTGGCTATAATCCAAGGTTGTCGAATATGAGTTGCTTTAGTTACCGATTTTTTAGTTTTTTGAGGAAGCCATGAGCGCAAACGATCACACGACGGCCCACGAAGAAAGCCACTCTGGCCCCATCAAGACACCCCAACAGCTGCTGGCCGCGATCTTCTTTTCATTTGTCGTCCCTATTTTTGCCATCATTGCGCTGGTTTATTACGTCACCTCGGACAACAAACCTGCCGCTGGTGCGGTTGACGTCGAAAAAGCGGTCGCGCTACGCATTCAGAAAATTGGAATGGTTGAAATCCGGGATGCCAACCGTCCGTTGAAGGCCGGCGCGGACGTCTACGCCGCCCAATGTGCAGCCTGTCACACCGCTGGGGTCGCAGGCGCACCGAAGATCGGCGACGCGGCGGCTTGGGCGCCACGCCTCAATACCGGCTTTGAAAGCCTGTGGAATTCCGTACTCAAGGGAAAAGGCGCCATGGGTGCGCAGGGCGGCGGCGATTTTGAAGATGTCGAAATCGGCAAAGCCGTGGTGCATTTGGCCAACGCTTCGGGCGGGAAATTTGCCGAACCGAAAAAGTCCGCAGCAGCAGCGACCGCTCAGGCACCCGCGGTTCAGACGTCGCCAGCAGCTACGCCTGCCATCGCGTCCACGCCACCGGCCGCGCCCGTGATGACCGCCGCGGTCGCCGCCCCCGCCAGCCCGACCGTCGCGGGCGCAGGTGAAGCACTGTACAAACAAGCCTGCATTGCCTGCCATGCGGCGGCGGTGGCAGGCGCGCCCAAAGTTGGCGACAAGGCCGCTTGGGCACCCCGCATCCAGACCGGCATTGCGGCCATGACTGCCAATGTAATCAAAGGCAAAGGGGCGATGCCACCCAAAGGCGGCAGCAGTGCCTCCGAAGCCGATATCCGGGCGGCGGTGGAGTTTATGGCGAGTGCGTCGAAATAACAGACTGCATCAGCTTATCCACGCAACTGGCGCTGCTCGCTCCCTCGCTCCTTTGCAACCCACCAAGCGCGCGCCACGATAAACGCTACTATTTTTATAGCTACTTACGCATATAACACATGGGGTAGGGGTGATTTACATTAAACTTCGACGTGACCGGGAGGCGATCGATGCGCCTTCAGCAGGCACTCCTGGAAGGCACGCGTCACCCTGGACGGGTGAGGCGAACGCCGCACGATACCGAAAAAAACTGCTAGTGGCGCGCTTAATCTACCGGGAGGTTCAATGAAGATCACCAAGCTTGAGGTTTTCGCACTGCGGGCTCCACCCCAGCAGCGACCGCACTGGACAAGCCATTTCATCGTCCCCACGGCAAATGAAATTCTGGTGCGCCTGTACACGGACGAAGGAATTGACGGATTCGGTCTGGCCACCAGCTATACGCCGATCGATTTCGCGGTGAAAGCCTGGAAAGGCGGACTTACGGAGCAGGTGCTCGGCGAAGACGCCCTCGCGCCGGAGCGCTTGTACCAGAAACTGTTTGCTCTGACGACCAGCAAAACTGCCAGCGAAAAAGGCTGGTCTCGCGAGGCGATGATCCGTATCAGCGCTGCCGTGGATATCGCTTGCTGGGACATCGTTGGCAAAGCTGCCGGACTGCCTCTGTATCGCCTGTTCGGCGGATACCGCGACGAGGTTCCGGCGTATGTGACCTGCGGTTATTACCGTGAGGGCAAAGACAACGCAGAGCTGCGTGACGAAATGCTGATGCTGGTCGAGCAGGGTCACACGGGCTTCAAGGCCAAGGCGGGCGGCATCCCATTGCACGACGACATCGAAAGGATGGCGGTGATGCGAGAGGTGATCGGTCCGGATTGCGATTTCATGGTCGATGCCAACCGTGCTTGGGACCTGCCTACTGCGATCGAAGCCGCTCGGTTGCTTGAGCCGCTGAACCCGCGGTGGCTGGAAGAGCCGGTGCGCTGGGAAGACGACCGTCGCGGCATGAAGCTGTTGGCCCAAAAGACGCGGATTCCGCTGTCGGGCGGTGAGAGCGAACTCACCAGCTACGGCTGCCGCGCCTTGCTGGAAGAGCATGCCATCCAGATCCTGCAGTTCGACTGCACCATGATGGGCGGTTTCACGGAGGGCCGCAAGCTCACCGGAATGTGCGAATTGAACCACGTGCAGGTGGCGCCGCATCACGACTGCTTCATCCACGCCCACATTGTGGCCTCCAGCCCGGCGGGCTACATTGTCGAAGCCTTCACCGACCCCGAGCGCGATCCTTTACAGGCCGAGCTGTACGAAGACCCCCCCGTGATCAAGAAGGGCCGCATGAAGCTCAAGGAGCAGCCGGGCCTGGGCCTGACCTTGTCGGAAGCTGCGCTGAAGAAATATGGCGAAAGGGTTCTTTGAAGTGGCGACCGGCTTTCGAAGCCTACCCTCACCTGCGCTGCTACCAGCCAAGCTGATCGAATCGTTTTTCTGTTTCGCCACGGCGCATCTCGCCGACAGTATGGGCCACTTGCAATCGGCATCTGCTGCCTTGCTGGCGTACCATCGCGGTGGGCAGAAGGCTTTGGACATGGCACGCCCCGGCGAGGTGAGTGATTGATGTCAGAGGCTTCACGGGCCAGGCGCTGGTTGCGAATTCATTCAGGCTAATTTTTTTTACCGGCTTCCCGGTCAACTCAAGGAGACAAACCATGAAATCATTTCTCAGCCGCACTCTGGTGGCTCTCACAGTGGCGGGGGCTGCGGCCGGAGCCATAGCTCAGACCGCCGCCAGCTATCCCAGCCGGCCGATCAAGATCGTTGTTCCCTTCGCGCCCGGGGGCACTACCGATGCGCTCGCCCGCCTGCTCGGCCAGCGGCTTACAGCAGCTTGGGGGCAACCGGTGATCGTGGAAAACAAGGCTGGAGCCGGCGCCACTGTGGGCGCAGACATGGTCGCCAAATCGCCGGCCGACGGTTACACGCTGTTGATGGGCGCCGCACACCACACCATCGCTCAAAACGTGTATGCCAAGCTGCCGTATCACATTGGCCGCGATTTCGCTCCAGTCAGCATCATGGCGATGGTCCCCAACATGGTGGTTGTGAACGCCAACGTACCTGCAAAAAACATTCAGGAATTTATTGCGCTGTCAAAGTCCCAGCCCGGCAAGCTCAATTACGGTTCAGCCGGGGCGGGTACGGCGCATCATCTGATTGGCGAGATGTTCAAACTACGCGCGGGGGTCAACATAGTTCACGTTCCCTATAAAGGAAGCGCGCCGGCGGTAGCTGATCTGCTCAGTGGACAGATAGAACTGATGTTCGATACGGTTACCTCGGGTCTGCCTCATGTCAAGGCCGGCAAGACGCGCGCCTTGGCAGTGACCACCGCCAAACGATCTTCCGCTATGCCCGATGTTCCGTCGCTGTCTGAAACGGTGTTTCCCGGATTCGATGTCGGCACCTGGTTTGGAATTCTCGTGCCGGTGGCTACGCCCCCAGATATTGTTGCGAAACTAAACGCGGAGATCGTGAAGATCGTCAACGCGCCGGACGTACGCAAGCAGTTGCTGGATATGGGGTCCGAGCCGGTGGGCAATACATCGGCGCAGATGGCGAGCCAGATCAAGGCAGAGCTAGACGCTTTCGAGTCCCTGGCTAAACAAATCAAACTCTCCGTCGAGTAGTCGCCCCCAAGTCTGCTGCCGGGCTGCGCACATAAGCAAAGCGAAGCGGCAACTCCCGCGTGGTGACTTCTTCGGGCACCCACAGCCCGCGCTCTATCGCATCCGCCGCGTGCAGCATGTCCTGCGTATGCACCAGGCCGAAACCGATGTCGGTCTCCAGATAAACACGACCCTGCTCATCGAGGACGCAGCGTTGCGCACGCGCCTGCCGGCCGGTATGCGCTGTGACTAAAAAATCAGGTTCGCTGCCGATGCGCCAGACCAGGGGGGTTGCCTCAAGTTCCACATAGACGCGCTGCGGGCCGTTCTGGAAAAACCACTGGCCGGCTTTGTCGCTTTCATAATTGCGCTCGATGAAGGCTATCAGTTTGTCGTGTTTGAGCAGTGAGCCTTTGGCGGTCGCCGGGCCACCGGAAAAGGGGCCGGCGGCCTGGGCCTGGTCATCGCGCATGTACCAGTTGCCGCGCGCGTCCAGACCGAGCCAGCCGTAGCAGCTGGGCACCTTGGGCCATTTGGCAATGGCCTGCCGAACAATGTCATCCATGGGTTTTATTCTGCCCGGAATATCCAGACACCGCTTCCCGCTGAGCCGCAAAAAACCCGCACACCGCCTCGGGCATTGCGCGCACATGACCCGGGAACGGTGCAGACGGGAAGCCAACATGGCCACCTTCGCGGGGCTGCCAGAGGGTCACGGTCGCGCTCACATCGGCGGCCCGCGGCAGGCTGACCGCCGGAACGAACGGGTCGTTGAGCGCATTGACGGCCAGCGCCGCAATCGCGATGCGCCGCATATGCGGTTTGGCCGAGGCGCGCTCCCAGTAGTCTTCGGTGTTTTTGAAGCCATGGAGCGGCGCTGTGACGACGTTGTCGAACGCATAAAGGTCGCGTGCCGCGAGCAATGCCTCGGCGCTAAACAGGGCGGGGTGCTGTTCCAGCTTCCGGAGCGCCTTCGGCACCATCGAACTGAGGAACATGCGCGTGTACACGAGGCGGTTGAACCCCTGCCCGATCGCGTGGCCGCTGGCGGCGAGGTCCAGCGGCGCGCAGACCGAAGCCACCGCGGCAACCACGCTCCCGGCCCCGGCGCCGGTTTCGCCGGCCCAGCGCATCAGGGCATTCCCGCCCAGTGAAATACCGACGGCGAATAAAGGCCCCTCACGCAGGCCCCTGAAGCGCCGCAGGATCCAGTCGATTTCCTCGAAGTCGCCCGAATGGTAGGCACGCGGCGCACGATTGAGCTCGCCCGAGCAGCCGCGAAAATGGGGCACGACGCAGGCCCAACCGCGCACGCGCGCGACATCGGCAAAGGCTTCGGCATAGTGGCTAGCTGACGAGCCCTCCAGCCCGTGAAAGACCACCAGCAGCGGCGCAGCGGCGGCGCTGGCGTGTTGGGCAAAGTCAACGTCGACAAAATCATCGTCGGGCGTGGCCCAGCGCTCACGCAGAAAACTCGGCGCCTCGGCCAGGTAGCGCTTTGAGCGCAGTGCCGCGTAAATCGTCTGCAGGTTGCCGCCTGGCAACCACCACGGTGCTTCGTAATGCATCACCCTTGCCCAGGTCAGTGCAGCACCTGCGGGCTGTCCGAGACTTCCTGCATCTCGCGCGGGGTTCCGGGGCTGGCGTGGTGGGCGACCATGCGCCAGCCCTGCGCGGTCTTGTGGTACACGTTGGTGGCAATTACGTAGGCGTGTTTCGGGCCTTCATCGGTCAGCACTTCAATGCGCTCGAGCACGCTGTGCACACTGGCACTCATGGTTTCCACCTTGTGCACCTTGATGGCGTGGACATGAATGCTGCCATTGGCAAACATGGCATCAAAGGTGGCCCGAATGGCACCCACACCCACCAGCCGCGCGCCGCCCGGATGCACGCACACAATGTCATCTTCATCGCCCCAGCAGGCCATGAGCTTTTCAATGTCGCCCACTTGCAGCGCTTCGTAAAAGGCCGCTTCAATCTCATCGGCGTTGCCAGGGCTGGCGGGTGGTACTTTGGGTTTGGGCATGGGCTCAGTCAAGAAAGGTCAGGAAGGGTGCGAAGCCGGTGTGGCTTTGAATTCTGCGTGTCATTCTGCGTGTGATTGAGCCCCGCATCAAGCCAGGCGGGGACATTTGACTATGTTAGTGTTGCGGCTTGCATTTTTTAGAGGCATTGCCATGAGATCACGTTTTTCGGGTTGGGTCAGTTTACTTGTCGCATCACTGTTCAGTCTGCTGCTCACGGGCTGCGGCTACAACGATTTCCAGAGTCTGGACGAGCAAACCAAATCCGCCTGGTCCGAAGTGCTGAACCAGTACCAGCGCCGCGCCGATCTGGTGCCCAATATT
>JBKJZS010000408.1:0-1533 GCA_046714915.1 Polaromonas sp.
CTCATGATCACCGCCATTCTCAGCGCCCTGGCCGAAGAGCAGCAGGGCCTGCTCGCGCGGCTGCAGCAGCCGCAAAAAATCAGCCACGCCGGACGCGACTTCTGGCAGGGCGTGCTGCACGGACAGCCGGTGGTGCTGGCGCTGTCACGCATCGGCAAGGTAGCGGCGGCCACCACCGCCACCGCGCTGATCGAGCGCTTCAAGGTGAGCCGTATTGTGTTTACCGGCGTGGCCGGTGGCTTGGCGGCCGGGGTCCATGTCGGTGACGTGGTGGTGGCGACTGAATTTTTACAGCATGACCTCGACGCGTCGCCGATTTTTCCGCGCTTTGAGGTCCCGCTCTACGGACAGACCCGGTTCCGCTGTGACGAAGCGCTGACGGCGCTGCTGTTTGAGGCAAGCCGGGCCGGTCTGGCGGGCCCGGCACACGAGACGGGAGTCTGCTCGGCGGCCAGCGTTCACCGCGGCTTGATCGCCAGCGGCGACCGCTTTGTTTCCGGGCGGGTGGAGTCGCAGGCGCTGAGCGCCGCGTTGATGGGCGGCGGCCACGAGGTGTTGGCGGTGGAAATGGAAGGCGCGGCGGTGGCGCAAGTGTGTTTTGACTACGGCGTGCCTTTTGCGGCAGCGCGCACTATTTCCGACCGGGCCGATGACCAGGCCCATGTGGATTTCCCGGTTTTCGTCAAAAACGTGGCCAGTCTTTACGCCCAGGCCATGATCCATCATTTGCTGAGATTGCTACAAAAACAATAGCTGTTTACGTCCGTATTTAAAGGGTTGAAGGCCGATTTGATCTATAAAAGGCGGCCCGGCCAACTCCAGCAACTCCAGCAACTCCAGCAAGCGCGGGGGCTTGTCGTTCGCGGTGCCGGGCTGCCCCAAGCAAGCACAGCCCCCTCGGACGGCAGAGAGCTCGCGCGTTGTGAGCGAACCTGGGGGCTTACTTCAACCAGCCGCGCTTGCGGAAGTACCACATCGGTCCGAGCGCGCTGGCGACCATGATGGCGAGCGCAAAAGGGTAGCCCATTGACCACTCGAGTTCGGGCATGTACTTGAAGTTCATGCCGTACAGGCTGGCTATCAGCGTCGGGGGCAGCAGGGCGACGCTGGCCACCGAGAAGATCTTGATGATCTTGTTCTGGTTGATGTTGATGAAACCGACTGTGGCATCCATCAAAAAGTTGATCTTGTCGAACAGGAAGGCGGTGTGGGAGTCGAGCGAGTCGATATCACGCAAGATCTGGCGCGCCTCCTCGAACTGCTCGGCATTGAGCATCTTGCTGCGCATCATGAAGCTGACCGCGCGGCGTGTGTCCATCACGTTGCGGCGTATGCGCCCGTTCAAATCCTCGTGCCGCGCGATGGCGCCCAGCACTTCACCGGCCAGCGCGTCCGTCATGTCGCCCGAGAGCACTTTGGTGCTGACTTTCTCCAGCTCGTCGTAAATGCCTTCAAGGGTGTCGGCCGAGTATTCGGCGTCAGCATCGAACAGCTTGAGCAGCACTTCCTTGGCGTCTTCAATCAGCCCCGGTG
>JBKJZS010000409.1:0-36921 GCA_046714915.1 Polaromonas sp.
GTCCTGGGCGCGTTCGGCGCCCTCGTTGCGGCCCACTTCCCTGAAAAAGCGACTCTGTCGCATAACGCCGTGCCCACACGGCGCGCCGTTCTTCGCTGCATGGATGCGGATGGCCAGCGTGGCGGGCTCGATAGAATGAGTTTTTTTTTAGACTTTAGTGAGCCTGCGTGTCCGAACAATTTGAAGTCTTTTTGCAATACGTCCTGCCCAAGCAGGCCCTGACAGAATTCGGCCGCCACATTGCATCGGCGCGCGGCGGCACCATCACCACACGCATCATCCGGTGGTTCATTGGCAAATACGGTGTCAACATGGCCGAAGCGGCCAACCCCGACATTACCAGCTACCTCACCTTCAATGACTTCTTCACACGGGCGTTGCAACCCGGCGCGCGGCCCTTGGCTACGGCCGACCTGATTTGCCCGGTCGACGGGGCGATCAGCCAGTTTGGTGCGATCAACGGCGACCAGATTTATCAGGCCAAGGGGCACCACTACTCGACGACGGCCCTGGTCGGGGGGGACCGCGGACTGGCAGCGCGTTTTGAAGGCGGCAGCTTTGCCACGATTTACCTTAGTCCCAAGGACTACCACCGCATCCACATGCCTTGCGACGGGCGCTTGGTGCGCATGATTTATGTGCCGGGCGCGCTGTTCTCGGTCAATCCCGCCACGGCCCGGGGCGTGCCCGGGCTGTTCGCGCGCAACGAGCGTGTGGTCTGCGTTTTTGAATCGGCGCGCGGCCCCTTTGTGCTGGTGTTGGTGGGGGCCACCATCGTGGGCAGCATGGCCACCGTGTGGCACGGCGTGGTCAATCCGCCCCTACCCAAGCAGACGCGCGAGTGGCTCTACGAGGAGCCGCCGTTGGAACTGGGGCAAGGCGCCGAGATGGGCCGTTTTTTATTGGGTTCCACGGTGGTGATGCTGTTCCCCAAGGGCCCGTGCCAGTTCAACCCCGGCTGGGCGCCGGGCGTTACCGTCCGGCTGGGCGAAGCAATGGCCAACTGTTCCAGGCCCTGAGCCGCCACCAGCCCAGTGGTGAGCCAAATTCGGCCGGATGAACCTGCCCGACGCCGGCAGCTTGCGGGAGCTGGAGGTCGAGAACGCCAAGCTCCCGCGGCCCTGGGCCGAAGCGCACCTGAATAGTCACCCCCTGGAGGCTATTCCAAGGGGCGGTCAAAGGATCCAGCAAGCCGCCGTAGATATCCTGCAGGGGAGGTGTTCGGCGTACCCGCATAATTCCTGGCTGTCGGCGCCGAGCCGTCAATACATAGCCCCAGGTCGCCGTACTCGCCTACCAAGAAGTCGCATTGGCGGTATCAGGCTTTGACCGCCGAGGATCTGCTCTTCAGCGAATCCGCCTTTATTCATATCCCTCGCTCTCCGGGTTGATGGACTTCGCTACCTTGCGTTGGCACGGCTGGTGGGGGCAAGGCATTCCGGCCGAAAGACTCCCTCTTCGAACCGCGGTGAGGTCCGTCTGCCGTTGAACTTGTCCTACATGGCTTTGATGATTTCAGCCCTGTGCGGCTGATCGCGCGCGCCTACACTGGACCCGGCACATCATCCGTGGTTTTTATCGAAGGGTTTTATGCCGCAGGGACAGATCATGCCGCCGGCATACGCTACGCAAGCGCTTCAAACGGGCGCACAGCGGGTGCGTCAATGAGCAAGTCCCCCAAGTACGGTGGGAGCTCAGGCGGCAAGCGGCCATTGAAGGTGTTTGTCATTGAAGACAATGAGGTTCTGAGAAACCTCATTGTCGACGCCCTGAGGGACATCCCGTCGATTGAAGTCCTGTTTTATGCTGACAATGAAATTTCCGCGACCAACTGGTTGTCGTCGAATGACAGTGCCTGGGATCTCGCGGTGGTCGACTTGCATCTCAAGCAGGGCAGCGGCGTCGGTGCGCTCAACTGGTGCACCACGCGCCGGCCAAATCAGCGGGTGGTCGTGCTGAGCGGCGAGTTGAACGAGGAGATACGCCAGAAATGTCTGGCCCTGGGTGCCGACGCGGTTTTCGACAAGGCCACCGAAATGAGCGATTTCCTGGACTACAGCCGGATTCTCGCTTCCTGATCCGCTTGCTGGCGCATGGCCTAAACTTGCAGCCGCATAGCCCGCTGGCGCGCCCCAAGACCGGCCGCGACCGTGAAACTTCTTTAGGAGAAACGCATGAGTGCAGTATTTCGCGAGCAGTTGCTCGCCGCAGCGGAACAGGCCGCGTTTCCGGCCGAGAAAACGCTGGACCCCGATACCGGCGTGGAAACGCTTGACGCCGACTCAGAGGCAACCCTCTCGCAGCTCTTCGAAATGTTTGGTGTCACTGCACTGAGTCCCAACGACGAAGACTTCGACAAGGTGATCAACACCGCTTGTACCCTGGCCACCGAGGTGGCGGCGCATGTGCGAAGCCTGAGCGCCGTCGGCGGTTCGGCGGTTGCGCTGGCGGCGGCCGCCGACTGGCACCCGGACTATCGCGCCTATGTCTCCGCGCTGTGGCAGGGAGACCGCGCAGAAGCCGCCCGCTGCGCCGCCAAACTCAAGCTGCTCGGAGGCATACCCAATGGCTCGCTGCCCCTGGAGGGCGGCCCCTTGGGCTGACCTGGTGGCCCGCATCGTTATCATGGCCCAATGACTCCCCTGGTATTCCGGCTGGCTAGGCTGGCAGAATTAAACCGCAGGGCGCAGAACTGGCTGCTCGGCTGGTGGCGCCTGATTTACCTGGGTGCGCTGATTCTGGTGCTCACCTTGTCCCCGTCGAGCTACACCCGCCAAAGCCGCGTGGTGCTGACGCGTCATATTTACCACAACACCGCGCCCATTCTGCTGGGCTTCACGCTGATGTGTGCGCTGATCACCGTGATCATCACGCGCATTGTCATCGTCACCGCGCTCAGTTATGGCTTGTCCCAGTACGCGCTGCAGGTGGTCATCCGTGTGCTGGTGCTGGAACTGATTCCGCTGACGGCTGCCCTGTTTGTGGCCCTGCGCTGCGCGATTGCCAGTGGCGTGGAGCTGTCGCTGATGCGCCAGCAGGGTGCGCTGGCCGCGCTGCAACAGCGTGGCATTGACCCGGTGCGTCAGGAGGTACTGCCGCGAGTGGCGGCCGGTATCTTTTCAACCGTGACACTGGCCGCACTCAGCTGCGTGGTGGCGCTGGTGATGGCTTACCTGGCGGTCTACGGTTTTACCTTGTCCGGCGTGGCGGGTTACACACGTTTGTTCGGTCAGGTTTTCAATCCCGCCGTGACGCTGATCTTCGGGCTGAAAACCCTGTTCTTCAGCCTCGCGGTGTCGCTGATTCCGATGGCGTCGGCGCTGTACGACGAGACGGATCTGCGATTTCGCGCCAGTGCCGAACTGCGCATGCTGGTGCGCATGTTTGCCGTCATTCTTGTGATTGAGGTGGTTTCCCTGCTGGGCAATTATTATTGAGGGGGCGCGGTAACACACGGCATCATTCCGTTATTCGCAGGCTTCCAGGTGCATGCGGGCTTGACCCGCAATCCATGGATGCCGGATCATGTCCGGCATGACAGCCATACCCCAATCAGGACACTTTACAACCCATGAACGAACCCGTAGAACCTTTACCGGCGGCAGCGCCCGCATCGCTGCCGCCTCCGGACGCCCCGGTATCGATGCCGCCGGTCGCCAACCTGGAGTTCAAAGCGGTGTTGCTGTTGATCTTCATGGCACTGTTGGTGGGTGGCTCGACGCTGTATTTGCTTTACGCCCGCGGCGCCTTTGAAAGCACGCAGAAACTGGTGCTCCAGTCTGAGGATTCCGAAGGGGTGGTGATCGGCATGGACCTCACGTTTGCGGGTTTTCCGATCGGCCGGGTGCGCCGCATCGAGCTGGCTGACGACGGCAAGGCCCGCATCATTGTTGACGTGCCGACCAAGGACGCGCACTGGCTGCGCACTTCCAGCGTGTTCACCCTGGTGCGCGGTCTGGTGGGCAGTACCAACATCCGCGCCTACACCGGCATTATGAAAGACCCGCCGCTGCCCGACGGCGCGGTACGCGAGGTGCTGCGCGGCGACACCGGGGCCGAGGTGCCGAAACTGATTGCGGCCGCCAAAGAGCTGATTGAAAACCTCAATAGCCTCACCAGCAGCGAAGGCGCGCTCGGTGCCAGTCTCGGCAACCTGCAGAAGTTGACCGGCCGGCTGAACGGCCCCGGTGGCGCTCTCAGCGTTCTGCTGGGCAATGACGCCGAATCCAAAAAACTCATCGCCACCCTGGACCGCAGCAATGCGCTCCTGACCAAACTCGACGGCTTGGCGGCCAAGACCGACACCCAGGTGTTTGGCGACAAGGGCGTGATGCCGGAAACCCGCGCCACCATCGTGCAGCTCAATGCCCTGCTGGGCGAGGCGAGAGGCAGTTTGAAGAAAGTGGACGCGGTGCTGGTTGAAGCCCAGGCTGTGGGCGCCAATGCCAGAACCGCCACCGACGACCTGGGCGCGCTACGCGCGGAGGTCGAGTCCAGCCTGCGCAAGATCGATGGGCTTGTCAATGAGATCAATCGCAAGTGGCCGTTTGCCCGCGACACGGAAATCAAACTCCCATGACGTCCAGACCTGCTATCTCAAAAGCCGCGCTCGCTGCTGTGCTGTTAGCCCTTGGCGCCTGTAGCGGCAACCCCAAGCCCGCTGATTGGCAAATGGAGGCCAAAAGTGCGATGGAGCGGGCCGTCGCCGCTTACCTGGAAGGCAACTCGCGGGTCGAGGTGCTGGAGTTTGGCCGGGCGCGCGCTGAGGTCTCCAGCACTGGCCGCGCCGACTTGATGGCCAGGGCCGAGCTGCTGCGGTGCGCCAGCCACGTCGCCAGCCTGGTGTTTGAGCCCTGCGCTGGTTTTGAGCGGCTGCGGCAGGACGCGCCGGCGGCAGAACGCGCCTATGCCGATTACCTGGCCGGCCAGCTGCGGCAGCAGGACATCGCCTTGCTACCCGCGCCGCAACGCGCGGCCGCCGCAGGGCCTGGCAATGTGGCGGCCGTAAAAAGCATCAGCGATCCGTTGTCGCAACTGGTTGCGGCTGCCGTGATGTTCCAGTCTGGCCGCGCCAGCCCGGCCGTGCTGCAGCAGGCGGTGGACACCGCCTCGGCGCAAGGCTGGCGTCGCCCCTTGCTGGCCTGGCTCGGTGTGCAGGTGCAGCTAGCGGACAAGGGCGGCGATGCCGAAGAAGCCGCGCGACTGCGCCGCCGTATCACGCTGGTACAAAACCCTGCTGCGGGCACCCGACCTTGACCGGGTCTGAAACCGATTTACGGGCCTTGATGCGGCAGTTCCCGCGGGCCGGACGGGCGTTGAACTCTCGCCATAGCGCTGGTGTGACCGAGGCTGTGCTCGCGCTGTTGGGCCGGATGGTGAGCAACTTCCCACTAGCTGTTGTGCTTGTTCGCAAGTACCGGCCTGAGCAACTGCGCCAACTCGGTGCCCTGCATCACCGTGATGTCGTGAGCTGCGGCAAACTGGCGCGCCTTGTCCGTGATATCCCCCATCGCGATGCAGAGACTGCCGTCCGCCTCGCGCACGCGGCGGGCTGCTTCCAGGCTTTGAAAGGTTTCCACGCCCAGGCGCGCGGCTTTCCAGCGTTTGCAACTGAGCAGCGTCGTGCGCCCCGCCTTGATGACCGCAAAATCGGCAGCCGCACCATCCAGGCGCTGGATCTCATAGCCTTCGCTGCGAAACGCCTGCTCGACGGTGCTGGAGAAATCGCGCCACGACATCGCACCGATCTGCGCCAGCGTGCCGGCCACGTGGGCAGTGCTGGGTGCGCTGAACTGCTTGTAGGCAGCGATCACGCCTATCACCGCGAAGGGAAGGCCACCCAGTGCGCCAAACACAAAGTACTGCGCCGGCATCAAGGCCTTGGCGGCCAGCCCGAACCCGAGGGCAATGGAAAAACTGATCCACCAGGGCGAGCGCAACAGGATGGCAAAGAGGGACTTTTCAGCCATTTTGAATTTCAAGATCTTCCTTTCGAGACACAGTCGTTGTTTGTATCACGCCGGAGGAGGAGGGCAGGCTGGATGCGGGGTAAGGGCAGCGACTTCCACGCCGATCCCATTGCCCGCACTCTCTGGACCGCAGGGGCCGATCAAAAATGGCAGGTTTCAAAAATGATAGCTGCTTGCTCCCTATTTCATTGGGTTAGAGGCAGTTATTGCTGGCGGATTCAAGTACAAAGCGCAACAAAAGGCAGTCTAATCGACTGCATCTTCAAGCCCTAAAAGGCCTCGTGCGGCGTGCGGTAGCCCAAGCACCGCCGGGGCTGAGCCACAGGCCCAAACCCCAGCGGGCCAGTGCGCCCAGGCAGGCGCCGATGCAGATGGCTAGAACAGACGACATGGCGCGAGCCTGCCTACTTTTCCTTGCCCATCACCAGGTCTGGCAGGAAGGTGACGATCTGCGGGAACAGCGTGATCAGTGCGATGCAGATGACCATGCAGATAAAAAATGGAATGGCGGCGCGCGCGATCACGTTGCTGTCCTTGCCGGTCATGTTTTGCAGCACAAAGAGGTTGAAGCCCACCGGCGGCGTGATCTCGGCGATTTCGACCAGCAAAATGATGAAAATTCCGAACCAGATCAAGTCGAACCCGGCCTTCTGGATCATGGGCAGTACCACGGCACTGGTCAGCACAATCATTGAAATGCCGTCTAGCGCCGTGCCCAGCACCAGGTAAATCAGCACCAGCGCACCAATGAGTGCATAAGGCGACAGTTGCATGGCATCGACCCATTCGGCCAGCTCGCGTGGGATGCCGGTGAAAGCCATGGTCTTGGTCAGAAAAGCCGCGCCGGCCAGAATGAACATGATCATGCAGCTGGTGCGGGTGGCGCCCATCAGTCCTTCGGTGAAGTTGCTCCAGGTGAGGGAACGTCCCCAGGCGGCAATGCCCAGCGCGCCCAGCACGCCAAAGGCGGCGCATTCGGTCGCCGTCGCCCAACCGGCGACCAGCACCCAGACGATGAAGACGATGAGCAGCGCGCAGGGAATCAGATTGCCCGAGAGGCGGATTTTTTCCCTGAAGCTGGTCGGTGGATCGGCCGGCGGGACCTGGTCGGGGTGGCGCAAGCTCCACCAGCCGATATAGCCGGAGAACAGCAGCATCAGCAGGAAGCCGGGCAAAAACCCGGCGAGAAAGATACGGATGATGGAGGCATCGGCGGCCACGGCATAGACCACCATGGTGATCGACGGCGGTATCAAAATGCCGAGTGTGCCGGCCGAGGCCAGCGAGCCGATGGCCAGATTTTCGTTGTAGCCCCGGCGTTTGAGCTCGGGCAGGGCGACTTTGGCAATGGTGGCGCAGGTGGCGGCCGACGAGCCCGAGACCGATCCGAACACGCCGCAGCCGATGATGGTGGTGTGCATCAGCCGGCCGGGGATGCGGTTCAGCCAGGGCCGCAGACCCTCGAACATTTCTTCGCTGAGCTTGGTGCGAAACAGGATTTCACCCATCCAGATAAACAGCGGCAGGGCGGCCAGCTCCCACGAGGCATTGGACTCCCAGAAGGCCGAGAACAGGTTTTTACCAGGCAGGGTGTTGGTGAAAAAGGCCTGGCCAATCCAGCCCACGATGGCCAGCGTCATGGCAATCCACACGCCGCCGGCGAGCAGCACCAGCATGATAATGAGCAGCATGCCGCCCATGAGCAGGATATCCATGATTTTTTTCGGGTAGCTTTTAGATATCGGACTAGATATCGGACGAAAAGTCGCCCTTGGCGTGACGCTCTTCCACGGCGCGCTGGTAACTCGGTTTGCCCCCCTGCACCACGGTCACCAGTTCATCGAGCATGGCGGCCAGCAGCAGCCAGCAGCCGATGACAAAGGTTGACTGCGGAATCCAGATCGGAATGATGACCAGGCCGGTCGCCATCTCCTTGAACTGGTAGCTCTCATAGGTGAACGCGGTGGCCGAATAGGTGAGGTAGCTGACCGAGACTGCCGCAATCACCAGGCAGGTGACATCGAGAATGCGTCGCAGACGCGGCGATACCGTGTCAAGCAGCAGCGTGACGCGCACGAAATCGCCATGGCGAAAAGCGTGCGCCATCGCAAAAAATGCCGCCGCGGCGCACAGCCACGAGACGATGTCGTTAACGCCGCTGACGGCCAGGTTCAACTGGCGCCCAACGCCCGCGATGACCATCAGTACAAAGATCAGGAAGACGCAGAACGCGCCCAGGGCGCCTGCCGCGTCGAGGATTCGTTCCAGAACGCGGCGCATGGCTTACTTGGTCTTTTTGTACGCATCCACGATGACGGCACCATCGGCACCCGCGGCCTTGAGCCAGTCGGCCTGCATGATGGCACCCACCTGGCGCATGTCGGCATCGAGTTTGGCGGACGGCTTGTGAATTTTCATTCCGCGTTCAGTCAGCAGGCGCTTGTATTCAATATTTTTTTCTTCGGCCACTTTCCAGCCGCGGGTTTCCGCGTCGGCGGCCACTTTCAGCACGGCAACCTGGCTCGCTGCGTCAAGCGCGTTAAAGCTCTTCAAATTGACCAGCACCGCATTTTTGGGAATCCAGGCCTGGGTGTCGTAGAAGTTCTTGAGGTGCTCGTAGGTCTTGGTGTCATAACCCGTCGAGCCGGAGCTCATGAAGCTTTCAATCACGCCGGTAGCCATCGCAGCGCTTAGCTCAGCCTGCTGAATTTGCACCGGCTGTGCACCAATCAGTTCTGCAATCTTGGCCGTCGCAGGGCTGTAGGCGCGCCACTTGATGCCGCGCAAATCCCCGACTGAGTTGATTTCGCGCTTGCTGTAAATGCCTTGTGGCGCCCAGGGTACCGAGAACAGCAGCCTGATGCCCTGGGCGGCCAGCAGCTTTTCCAGCGCCGGTTTGGAGGCGTCGTACAGGCGCCGGGCTTCCGGATAGCTGGTCGCGAGGAAGGGCACGCCATCGAGCGCATACACCGGATTTTCGTTGGCAAAGTTGGCCAGCAGAATCTCGCCGGCCTGGGCCTGGCTGCTCTGCACGGCGCGTTTGATCTCGGGTGCCTTGAACAGCGAGGCATTGGCATGCACCGTGATCTTGAGCTTGCCGGCTGTGGCCGCATCCACCTCTTTGGCAAACTGGGTGATGTTCTCGGTGTGGAAGTTGGTGGCGGGGTAGGCTGTGGGCAGGTCCCATTTGGTTTGGGCAAATGCTGTGGTGCCGACACTGAGTACGGCGGCGATGAGTGCAAGTTTGAATTTCATGAGGGCTCCAGGACAATAGATGGCTAAGTGGTCATAGGATACGACGCAAATCCCGCGCCAGTGCTCCGGATATACCCATAAAAACTAATACCCACACTGATGACACTCGGCCGGGGGGCTCAACCGACGTCAGGGCGATGCTGGGGCAGCGTTCCGGTCATGTATTTGTACGCGCGTCCCTTGTCGGCTGATAATTAAATTGGGCAGAGCGAGACGATTGCGAAGTTCGTTATAGGGAGTCATCTCCCCTTGCGGGAGCTGCATCTGGAATCCCTATGGTTTACGTCTACATACCCTAAGGCACATCTATGGTTTATTCTATAAATTCGCCTAAACCCCATTTTTTAGCATGGATCAAACGTGAACCCTTCAACCAACCTAGTTCCTCAGTTGACATTGCACAGTATCAAGCTGCGCGTTCTATCGGTCCCGCTACGGCGCCCTATCGTGTCAAATCCGACTGTCGGAAAATACACTGAATGGCCATTCATCCTTGTAGATCTGATAACAAATGAGGGAGTCATAGGTCGCAGCTACCTGGAACCCTACGTCCTCAAATCTACGGAGTACATTCTTCCGGGAATTCTGGCGATCGCAGAGGCTATTCGTCCTAGGTTGCTTTCACCGGTCGATTGCTTTAAGACCGCGGCGCAGACCATGCATTTGTCGGGCAGAGAAGGAATTGGACTAATTGCCGCCTCAGCCATCGACATGGCGATCTGGGATGCGGTGTCGAAGGCTGCGGGGCAACCCCTCGCCCAATATCTGGGAGCGAGCACTGGACCAGTGCGTGCCTATAACACCAACGGCTTGTGGCTCCTTCCGCCAGATCAGTTGCAAGACGAGGCCTTGTCACTCGTCGCTGAGGGAAATTTTTCGGCGATCAAGATGCGACTGGGACGTGAGGACTTCAAAGCCGATGTCGCCGCTCTGGACGCCGTCCGAAACGCGGTGGGTTCTGATGTGCGCATCATGACGGATTTCAATCAAGGACTGGATCTCGGCGAGGCGCTGCTGCGATTGCACGCGCTGGACGGCGAGGGCTTGCAGTGGTTCGAAGAGCCGATCGCCTACGATAACTTCGATGGATGCGCTCAACTGGCGCGGGAACTGAAGACTCCTATTCAAATCGGTGAGAACCTGTACGGGTCCCGCAGCTTCTACAAGGCCGTGCAGGCAAAAGCCGCTGACCTGTTCATGCCCGACCTGATGCGAATCGGGGGCGTAACTGGCTTCATGCGCTGTGCCGCAATTGCTGGAGCCGCCGGGATCCCGCTTTCAAGTCATTTGTATCCTGAGGTCTCGGCACATCTTTTGCGGGCGTCCGAAAGCGCCCACTGGCTGGAATGGCGCGACTGGGCACATCCATTCATCGCAGAGCCGTTTGCGGTGAGAAATGGGATGGTTCATGTGCCCGACCGGGCAGGCAGTGGCATCGACTGGGATGAGGCCGCTGTGAGCAAGATGCTGGTTCACTCATGCTGACGCAGTCCGCGATGATTTCCGTTCGCTCGGGACTTTGGTTTGTGGGGGGACTACCCAAGGCCCTGGACCATGCCAGAGCGCGAATCAAGTGAACTGGTACTGAGCTTGCCCCTGGATTGCGTATCCCATAGGCGAGATCATGAACTGGCTTGCCCGGAAAAGATTGCTAAAAAATGACCCAAGAAAACACCTCCAACACAGGCAGTGGACGCTGGCAGTTCTGGATCGATCGCGGCGGTACGTTTACCGACATCGTGGCCAGAAAACCGGACGGTTCACTGGTTACGCACAAGCTGCTGTCAGACAACCCGGAGCAATACCGCGATGCGGCGGTCGCGGGTATTCGGCATCTGCTGGGGCTGAAAGCAGGAGAGCCTATTCAATCCGACGTGGTGGAGTGCGTGAAGATGGGCACCACGGTCGCGACCAACGCGCTGCTGGAGCGCAAGGGCGAACCAACCCTGCTGGTCACCACACGCGGCTTTCGTGATGCGCTGCGCATTGCCTACCAGAACCGCCCCCGGCTGTTTGACCGCAACATCGTGTTGCCCGAGCTGCTGTACAGCGCCGTGCTTGAAGCCCAGGAGCGCCTCAGTGCGCAGGGTGAGGTATTGCTTGCTCTGGATGAAGTGCTATTAAAAGAGGAGCTGCTTGAGCACTACCGTAAAGGGCTGCGAAGTGTTTCTATCGTATTCATGCACGGCTACCGCTTTACCGATCACGAGAAGGCAGCCAAGCGCATAGCCCAGGAAGTGGGGTTCAAGCAGATCAGCACCTCGCATGAAACCAGCCCGATGATGAAGTTTGTCAGCCGGGGCGACACCACAGTCGTCGATGCCTACCTGTCGCCGATATTGCGCCGTTATGTGGAGCAGGTGGCGGGCGAGATGCCAGGTGTCAAACTGTTTTTCATGCAGTCTTCCGGCGGCCTGTCCGACGCGCAGGCCTTTCAGGGCAAGGATGCGATTTTGAGCGGCCCGGCGGGTGGCATTGTCGGGATGGCGCGCACCGCCGCCATTGCCGGGATTGAAAAAGTGATTGGCTTTGACATGGGCGGCACGTCTACCGATGTGTCGCATTACGCCGGTGAGTTCGAGCGTGAGTTTGAAACCCAGGTGGCCGGCGTGCGCATGCGTGCGCCCATGATGAGCATTCACACCGTGGCTGCAGGGGGCGGCTCCATCCTGAAATTTGACGGCGAGCGTTTTCGCGTCGGGCCGCAGAGCGCCGGCGCCAATCCGGGCCCGGCCAGCTACCGTCGCGGCGGGCCGCTGGCCGTAACCGATGCCAACCTGATGGTCGGCAAGGTGCAGCCGGGCTACTTTCCCAAGGTGTTTGGCCCGAAGGCGGACGAAGCGCTGAGTTTTGACGTGGTGCAGGAAAAGTTCAATGAGCTGGCCGACCAGACCGGGCGCAGCGCCGAGGTGGTGGCGGAAGGGTTCATCAGTATTGCCGTGCAGCAGATGGCCAATGCCATCAAGAAAATTTCGGTCGCGCGCGGTTACGACGTGACACGCTACACCTTGCAGTGTTTCGGCGGCGCCGGTGGTCAGCATGCCTGCCTGGTGGCCGATGCGCTCGGCATGACACGGGTATTCGTGCATCCGCTGGCGGGCGTTTTGAGCGCCTACGGCATGGGCCTGGCGGACCAGAACGTGATCCGCGAGCAGGCGGTCGAACTCAAGCTGCTCGACACCGCCTTGCCCGAAATTACCGCCCGGCTGGCTGCGCTGGTGGCCACCGCTGAAGCCGAGTTGCAGCGCCAGCAGGCCAGCCAGCGGTTCATCAGCACGCACCGGCGCGTGCACGTGCGCTACGAGGGAAGCGACGCCGCGCTGATTGTGCCTTTTGGCAATGTGGAAAAAATCGTGGCGGGCTTTGAGGCCGCTTACCGTCAGCGTTTTTCCTTCCTGATGCAGGGCAAGGGTCTTGTGGTTGAAGCCGTGTCGGTGGAGGCGGTCGTGGCCGGTGATGCCCCGGTCGAGCCGCGCCACGCCATTCACGCGCCGCGCGAAGTGCCGCGACGGGAAACCGTGCGCATGTATTCCGGCGGCCAGTGGCACGACGCGGCGCTGATAGTGCGCGAAGACCTGCAGCCCGGCGACATCATCAGCGGGCCGGCCATCATTGCCGAAAAAAACGCCACCACGGTGGTTGAACCGGGCTGGGAAGCAGCGTTGACCGCGCTGGACCATCTGGTGCTGGACCGGCGCGCCGCGCGCGCTGTCAAGTTTGCGGCGGGTACCACGGTGGACCCGGTGCTGCTGGAGGTGTTCAACAACCTCTTCATGAACATTGCCGAGCAGATGGGCCTGCAACTGCAGAACACGGCCTACTCGGTCAACATCAAGGAGCGCCTGGACTTCAGCTGTGCGCTGTTCGATACCGACGGCAACCTGATCGCCAATGCGCCGCACATGCCGGTGCATCTGGGATCGATGGGCGAGAGCATCAAGACGGTAATTCGCGAGAATGCGGGCCGCATGTCGCCCGGTGACGTGTACGTGTTGAACGACCCCTACCACGGGGGCACCCACTTGCCGGACATCACGGTCATCACGCCGGTTTACCTGGGCCGGCGGCTCTCACCCCAACCCTCTGCCGGCGGGCGAGGTGGCAAGGCCAGTGGGTCGGCGGGGTCCAGGGCAACTGCGGAATTCCCTCTCCCCCTGGGCGAGGGCAGGGGTGAGGGCCCGCGCGAGCAAGCATCTGAAAATGCGCCAGGCAATCGCCGCCCCCTCTTTTACGTCGGTTCACGCGGTCACCACGCAGATGTGGGTGGCACCACACCAGGCTCCATGCCACCGTTCTCTACCCGGATTGAAGAAGAGGGCGTGCAAATCAATAACTTCAAGCTGGTCGAGGGTGGCGCACAAGGCGTCCGGATTCATGAAGCCGAGATGCTTGCCTTGCTCAAGAGTGGTAAATACCCGAGCCGCAATCCGCAGCAGAACATGGCGGATTTAAAAGCACAGATCGCCGCCAACGAGAAAGGTGTGCAGGAGCTGCGCAAGATGGTCGAGCAGTTTGGCCTGGACGTCGTGCAGGCCTACATGCGCCATGTGCAGGACAACGCCGAGGAGTCGGTGCGCCGCGTGATCACGCGCCTGAAAGACGGCGAGTTCACCTTGCCGCTGGACAACGGCGCGCAGATCAAGGTGGCGATTCGGCTGGATGCGAAAAATCGCAGTGCCGAAATCGACTTCACCGGTACCTCGGCGCAGCAGACCAACAACTTCAACGCGCCGACGGCGGTCTGCATGGCGGCGGTGCTGTATGTGTTCCGAACGCTGGTGGACGACGACATTCCGCTCAACGCGGGGTGTCTGAAACCGCTCAAGGTCATTATTCCCGCGGGCTCGATGCTCAACCCGAATCCGCCGGCTTCCGTAGTGGCGGGCAATGTGGAGACCTCCACCTGCATCACCAATGCACTGTATGGCGCGCTGGGCGTGATGGCGGCCAGCCAGTGCACCATGAACAATTTCACCTTCGGCAATGCGCGCCACCAGTACTACGAGACGATTTCAGGCGGCTCGGGTGCCGGCGGCCAGCTCGATGCCGACGGCAGGATTGTTGAGGGTTTCAACGGCACTTCGGTCGTGCAGACGCACATGACCAACTCGCGCCTGACCGACCCCGAGGTGCTGGAATTCCGTTTTCCGGTGCGGCTGGAGAGCTACGAAATTCGCCAGAACTCGGGCGGCGCGGGGCGCTGGGTCGGTGGCAATGGCGGTGTGCGGCGGGTTAAATTTCTGGAGCCCATGACTGCCAGTATCCTGTCGAACGGTCGTAAGCACGGCGCCTTTGGCATGGCCGGTGGCGAGCCGGGCCAGGTTGGCCGCAACGTGGTGGTGCGGGCCAGTGGCCAGATTGAAATGCTCGACCATATCGGCCAGGTCGAGATGCAGCCAGGCGACGTGTTTGAAATCCACACGCCGGGGGGTGGCGGTTTCGGGAAAATCTGAGTGGGGACATTGCCCTGGGTCGCATTTTGCCGTGTTTATCGATGAAAACCGCCCCCAGACCCAACACTGTTCAGTTAAGCCATCGCCCCCTGCGCAGCCTGAAAGGACAGGGTTTGAGGTGCTGACACTGCTTAAACCGTCGCCCAGAACACGGCAAACCACGATTTCGGATCGGTCCAGTATTCGATCTGCGCAAAGCCTGAACGTCGCAGCAACGCGGACATGGATTCCACGGTGTATTTGTAGGAATTTTCGGTATGAATGCGCTCGCCGGCCTTGAAAGCGCGTTGACCGTCTGGCCAGCGCACGGTCAGATCGCAGTGCGCTTGCAGGTGCATTTCAATGCGCGACTCGACCTCGTTGAACAGGGCGAGATGGCGCCATTGACGAACGTCGAAGTCGGCTCCCAGCAGTGTGTTGACATTGAGCAGCAGGTTTTTATTGAACGCTGCCGTCACCCCCAAGGCGTCGTCATACGCCGCTTCCAGGGTGGCCTTGTGCTTCACCAGATCAATTCCGATCAGCAAGCCGCGGGCGTGTCCCTGCGCCGGGTCGGCGATGTGCTGCAAAAATGTGAGGGCCTGATCGGGTGAAAAATTGCCCAGGCTGGAGCCAGGGTAGAAAAAAACGCGGTCGCGGGTCTGGACCTCGGGCGGAAGCGCCAGCCCGGCTGAAAAATCCATGCCGATGCCGACAATGTCCAGCCCGGGGAAAGTAATTTGCACCTCTTCCGCCGCGCCGCGCAGGAAGTCCACGGAAATATCCACCGGCACGTACTGTTGTGGCTGCAGGTGCGGGATCAGGCGGGTGGCCTTGGCGCAGTTGCCGGCCCCCAGGTCGATCAGGCACGGGTGCGTAATACCGGCGCCGGCAAGTGCCCTGGCGATCTCGGGGTGGACTGCGTCGAAAATGCCGGCTTCGGTGCGTGTTGGGTAGTATTCTGCGAGCCCGGTGATCGCCTCGAACAGCTGGGAGCCCAGCGCGTTGTAGAAGTATTTCGGCGACACGCTGGCCGCCGCCGCGCTCAGGCCCTCAGCCAACTCCCGCGTTGCGCTTTGCGCCTGTCCCTGTCGGGACTGGCTGTAGCGGTTGATGAACTGCGGGGAAGCCGGCGGCAGGGCTAGGCCGGGGAGGTTGAGTGGGAAATTCAAAAATCGACTCAGCGGGTGTTGGTTAAGGGATTTGAAAACATTTCAATGTTCGCATTTGTAGGACGGTTTCGCTTTACATGCAAGCGGGTGATGGCTGGACGACTATGGCGGGTCTGTCCGACGCAGATGCCCGGCTTAAGGGGCTGTGAGCACCGGCGGCAGGCTGAGGTGGCGGCGGCTCTGGAAGTGTCGCGGCTGCCCGGTGAACGGGTCGTCAAAGGCGATGGTCTGGGCCAGCAGTTGGAGCGGGTAGCGGTAGTCGTCCCCGGGCGTCAGGTCGGGGAGGCTGTCGGACCTCGGAATCGTCGGCTGCAAATCGCTATCGACGCCCCCAGCCCGACAGGCTCCTGGCGCCGGGTAGACGCGGTCATTGACAATCGGCAGGCCCAGCGCGTTCATGTGCACGCGTAACTGGTGTTTCTGTCCGGTGACCGGGCTCAGGCTGTAGCGTGCCAGCGGCCCGCTGACTTCCAGCACCTCGATATGGGTTTCGCTGTTGGCCGGGCCGTCCTCTTCGCATTGCCGGAAAAAAGGCTGGCCTTCGACGATCCGGCTTTTGCAGACCCGTGGAAAGGTCACATCGGCACGCCAGGGCGCAATCGCCTCGTAGCGTTTGCTGACTTTGCGTTGCCTGAACAAATCCTGGTAGGCGCCCCGTTCCTGCGGTTGCACTGAAAAAAGTACCAGCCCGGCGGTTTCGCGGTCAATCCGGTGGATCGGGCTGAGGCTGGCAATGCCCAAGCGATTTTTCAGTCGGACCAGCAGCGTTTCCTGGAGGTAGTGGCCTGATGGCGTCACCGGCAGAAAATGGGGCTTGTCGGCAACCACCAGGTGCGCGTCCTGAAACAGCAGGACCTCGTCAAAAGGAATGCGCGGCTCATGGTCCAGTGCGCGGTAGTAATAAACGCGCATATGGCCGCGGTAGGCACGCTCCGGCGTAACAGCCTGACCAAACTCGTCGATGACCTCGCCGCTGCCCATGCGTACCATCCACAGCGCACGTGGGATCGCCGGGAAGCGTTGCACCAGAAAATCGGTGATGGTCGGCCAGTCGCCGCCGGGCAGGCTGACGCAGCTGGGGCTCACGCCCTGGCGGGTGGGCAGTCCGCCGCAAATCATTGAGCCCCCGCGCTTGGCGCTTCGCGAGCCTCCGGCGGCACGCTGCCCCTTGCGCGACGAAGAGGAGCTGTCCGACCCTGGGGCGGCGCGGCGGTCGTACGGGCCTTGGCTTCTACAGCTTCAAACGGCTTACACACGGGTGAACACCAGGTCCCAGACGCCGTGCCCGAGTTTGATGCCGCGGTTTTCGAACTTGGTGAGCGGGCGGTAGTGCGGCTTGGGTGCATAGCCGCCACTGGCCGGGTCAGCGGTGTTTTTCAGCAAGGGCTCGGCGCTCAGGACTGCGAGAATCTGCTCGGCATAAGGTTGCCAGTCGGTCGCGCAATGCAGGTAGGCGCCGGGTTTGAGGCGGGTGACCAGTTGGGCGATCAGCGGCGGCTGGATCAGGCGACGTTTGTTGTGCTTCTTCTTGTGCCAGGGGTCGGGAAAGAAGATGTGTACACCGTCCAGGCTTTGCAGCGGCAGCATGTGCTCGAGGACTTCCACTGCGTCATGCTGCACGATGCGGATATTGCGCAAACCCTGTTCGTCGATGCGTTTGAGCAAGGCGCCGACACCGGGGGTGTGGACTTCACAACCGAGAAAATTTTTCTCCCGGATCAGCGCGGCAATGTGCGCCGTGGCTTCTCCCATGCCAAAGCCAATTTCAAGAATAAGCGGCGCAGATCGCCCGTAGGTGGCTGCCAGGTCAACCGCGGACGCTGTGTAGGGGAGCAGGAATTTCGGTCCCAGTTCGTCAACGGCTTTGGCCTGGCCGACCGTGGTGCGGCCGGTGCGGCGAACAAAGCTGCGGATGGTACGGGGGTGGGCGACATCCGGTGCTGGCGCGGCCGGGCGGCTGGGGGGAGTTGTTTCAGTCACAGCCGTGATTTTAGGCGTTGGTGTCGCTGACCGAGCTCCTTCAGTGCGTTTCACAGCGGGTGCAGGGCTGCCCACCGCGCCACCGCCTGGCCTAGCCAGTCCCCGACGCTGCCCGCATCCACCTGCAGCCCCAGCAGCCGGCCTGCTTCGCCCAAGCTGGCGAGCGGCGTGCCGGGGTCCAGCGGCAGGGCGCCATTTTGTTTGGACAGTTTTTCACCGTTTTCGCCCAAGACCAAGGGTACATGCAGGTAGGCCGGGGTGGGCACGCCCAGCGCGCGCTGCAGCAAAATTTGCCGGGCGGTGTTGTCGGCAAGGTCTTCACCGCGCACCACATCGGTGATGCCTTGCGCGGCATCATCGACCACCACGGCCAGCTGATAGGCCCACAAACCATCGGCGCGTTTGAGCACAAAGTCGCCCACCGCCTGCTCGACCTGCTGCTGCTGCACTCCGAGGCGGCGATCGTGCCAGCGAAGGCCTGAGGTTGCTATTAAATTAGTAGCTGAATACGCTGATTTGGTATGGGGTGCAGGCTGATTTGATGAAAATTTCCGGGTCAGAAAGCGCCACACGCGCGCGCGGCGGCCCTGCAGCCCCTGCCGGCACGTGCCGGGGTAGACCAGCTCCCCATGGCGCGGGCGGGCTTGCCCGCTGGCCGCCAGCGTCTGCGCAATGTCCTGCCGCGTGCAGGCGCAGGGGTAGGCGAGTTGCGCGGCGATCAGCGCCGCAAGTGCCGACTGGTAGTGGCCGCTGCGCTGTGACTGGTAGAGCGGCGGCGCGTCAGGCAGCAGACCGCATGCGGCCAGCTGCTGCAGGATGATGGCGTCGGCTCCCTGCACGCAGCGCGGCGTGTCGATGTCTTCGATGCGCACCAGCCATTGCCCGCCGTGCGCTCGCGCATCGAGCCAGCTTGCCAGGGCGGCGACCAGCGAGCCCGCATGCAAAGGGCCGGTCGGGGAGGGAGCGAACCGGCCGATGTAGCGGACCGGCAGAACTTTAACTAAGGTCTGCATGAATTTTTCGACGGGCCGCCCCTAGGAAAATGCGCCCCCTCGGGGGCAGCGCATTACACGAAGTGAAAAGCGTGGGGGCTAGCAGATCTCGAGTGCCATTTCCAGCCCGGATACAAAACCGTCTTCCACCCGATGGCCGATGCACCAGTCACCGCAGCTGCCTATCCGCGATCGGGCGTCCCAAAGAAAGGGCTGGCCCAGGGCTTCGGTGGTTTGGGCATGGCGCCAGCGATGCACCACGGCATGCGGCGGTTGGGCCCGTATGCCGGTCACTTCGGTGAAGGCCTTGAGCAGTTTGGCTTTGACACGCTCGCCATCGTCTTCAAGGTGACGCTCCGACCACTCAGGGCTCGCCTGCACGGTCCAGCGCTCGATCGCGCTGCGTCCGGGCTTGGACGATTCACGGGCCAGCCAGGCAATGCGGTGGTGCGTGCTGCGGGCAGCGTTCCAGTGCGGACCCAGGTGCGGCAGCGTGGGCTGCAGCGCTTGCGGAAAGGCCAGCATCAGGGTCCAGCAGGGGGCAATGCTGACGCCGCTCAGGGCCGGCATCAAGGCTTTGCCTTGCTGCGAGCTCAGCAACAAGGCGTGCGCCTGCGGCGAGGGCACGGCCAGCACCACGGCGTCAAAGCCGGAATAGACCTGGCTGCGGGCGCCCGGGCCTTCGGTCTGCAACTGCCAGCGCTCGGGGTGCAGCTTGTCGGCCTCTATCCGGACCACCTGGGTTTCCAGCGTCAGGGCGCCGTTTGCGCTCAGCGGCTGGGCCCACTGCTTGACCAGCGCATTCATGCCCGGTGTTGCGACCCAGTGGGCTTCCTTGGGCGGCAGTGATGACGCCACCACGCGGCCCGCTTCATCGAGAATACGCACGGTGTTGGCGCTCCACGGCCGAACCAGGCCGGCGGAGGTGGCGAGCGCTTGTTCGAAGCGCGCATCGCGCACGGTGAAGTACTGGGTGCCGTGGTCAAAGCCACCGAATTCGGTCTGGCGCGTCGCCATGCGGCCCCCGAGGCCGCGGCTTTTTTCAAACACCGTGACGCGGTGGCCGGCCTGCACCAGGGTACGCGCGCAGGCGATGCCGGCGATGCCCGCGCCGACCACGGCATAGTGCCTGGATGTCTGCCGCGATGATGAGTAGGCCAGTTTCAAGGTCGGGCTCAGGGCGTTTCTGGAGGATTTCTTGGCGGATTTTGTTTGTGCTGTCATGGCTGGACTCTACACGCTGTGGGGACGCTCCAGCAATGCCAGCTGCGTCTGCGGTCGCGCCAGCTGTTCCAGCCACCAGTCCAGCGCGCGGCCGTTGTGCGGGGGGCGGGCCGGCTGCGCACCGCCGCTACCATTTTTCCGGGCCGGCGCAGTCGCGCCGGCGCTGTGACCCCGCCACGCATAACTCATGGGCACGGCGCGGCGCGGCCTGTCCACGGCCTTGACCACCAGGCGGCCGTTGTCGATGTAAGGCCGGGCCAGGTGCTCGGGCAAGAAACCGCAGCCCAGACCGCGCAGCTGCGCTTCCAGCTTGTACTGCATGGTCGGGACGGTCAGCACATCCTGGCCGCCGAGCAGGCCCATGCTGATGCCCGCGCCGCGCAGGGTGGTGTCGGCCACCGCCACCGCACGATAGGGCTGCAACTGCGCATCACTGATGCCGCCGCTGACGCCGGCCAGCGGATGGTGCGGTGCGACGGCAAACACAAAGCGCACCTCACCCATCGGGCGGTTCAAAATTCCACTGGACTGGGTGACTTCCACGACGCAACCGATGGCCAAATCCGCCTGGCCCTGCAGCAGTGTTTCCCAGGTGCCAGACAGGGTCTCGGACCGGATGCGCAGCCGGGTCGGCGGACTCAAGGCATAAAAAGCCTCGCACAGTTCAAACAGCGTGGTGCTCGAAATCAGGCCGTCGGCCGTGATTGTCAGCTGCGACTCCCAACCGGTGGCGACCCGTTTGACACGTTGCGCCACCGCGTCGAGTTCGATCAGCAAGCGATTGCCCTCGCGCAGCAGTTCCTGCCCGGCTTCAGTCAGCCTGGCCTGGCGCGATGAGCGGTCAAACAGCAACACATCCAGCGCGTCTTCGATTTGCCGCACCCGGTAAGTCAGCGCGCTGGGCACCACGCCGAGCTCGCGCGCCGCAGCGGCCAGGCTGCCGGTTCGGTGCACCGTCGCTATCAGGCCCAGGGCTTCAGGCGTCAGGACGTTGCGCAAAATTCCTCCGTTAGTTCAAATAATTTGAATGATGCCATCAATGGACAACAATTATCAAGACCGTCGGGTCCCTCTACATTGGATGCATCGATTCACCCGGTTTTGAAAGGACCGCCACATGCTGACATTGCGAACTTCCGCAGAACGGGGCTATGCCGACCACGGCTGGCTCAAGTCGTACCACTCTTTTTCGTTTGCCGGTTATTACGACCCGGCCCACATGGGTTTTGGAAATTTGCGCGTCATCAACGAAGACCGCATTGAGCCGGGCACCGGCTTTGGCACCCATGGCCACAAAGACATGGAGATCATCAGTTATGTGCTGAGCGGAGCGATCGGGCACAAGGACAACATCGGCAACGGCGCGTCCATTCCGCCGGGCGACGTGCAGCGCATGAGTGCCGGTACCGGCATTCAGCACAGCGAGTTCAACCATGCCAAGGATGCAACGACGCATTTTTTGCAAATCTGGATTGAACCCAATGTCAGAGGCACCCCGCCCGGCTATGAGCAAAAGACCTTTGCCGACAGCGAAAAGCGTGGCGCGCTCAGGCTGGTGGCGTCTGGCGATGGCGCCCAGGGTTCGGTGACGGTGCACGCCGATGCAAAACTTTATGCCGGCTTGTTTGACGGCAGTGAGGCCGCCGAATTGCCGCTGGACCCCGGGCGCAAAACCTATGTGCATCTGGTGCGCGGCGAACTGCATGTCAATGGCCAGCTGCTCCGGGCAGGCGATGCCGCCATGCTCGAAGCAGAAAGCCGGTTGCACCTTGGCCAGGGCAAGGCCGCCGAAGTGCTGGTGTTCGATCTGGCTGCTTAGAACTTGCTCCTGGCCCAGCGGGAACCACACTGTCGCATGACGTGCCTATACTTACGTCCCCAATCTTTCGCTTAGCCTCATCTTTTTCGTTTTTCATAACTTTCAACAAAGGGCTCACCATGCTTAACTCACTTCAAAACCCGTTTTCACTGCTCGGACGCGTGCTGATTGCCTTGCTGTTTGTCCCGTCCGGTTTCGGAAAAATCGTCGGCTTTTCCGCTACGGCTGGCTACATCGCGTCGAAAGGCGTGCCGGTTCCAGAAGTGGCCACGGCGATTGCCATCGCGGTTGAAGTGGGCTTGGGTTCGTTGCTGCTGGTGGGCCTGCAGACACGCTGGGCGGCGCTCGGCATTGCGCTGTTTACCGTGGTCATCACCTTCATCTTTCACAACTTCTGGGCCATGCCTGCCGATCAGGTCATGATTGAGCAGCAAGCTTTCTTCAAAAACATCGCCGTCGTCGGCGGCCTGCTGACCATCGCCGCCTGGGGTGCCGGCGCGTGGAGTATGGACGGCAAGCTCAAAAGCTGACCCGTCCGGTCTGTTTCTTTTTCCCGCAGGCCAGCCTTCCAGCTGGCCTGTTTTTTTTGAGTTTAGGATAGAACAATGACAACAGTCGTGGTGCTTTATCACTCTGGGTACGGACACACCCAGCGCATGGCGCAAGCGGTCGCTGAGGGCGCGGGCGCGGAGCTGCTGGCCATTGATGCCGATGGCAATTTGCCGGACGGCGGCTGGGGCGCGCTGAGCGCGGCCGATGCCATCATCATGGGCTCGCCCACCTACATGGGTAATGTCAGCTGGCAGTTCAAGAAGTTTGCCGATGCATCCTCCAAAATCTGGTACACCCAGGCCTGGAAAGACAAGCTGTTTGCGGGCTTTACCCACAGCGCTGCCATCAATGGCGACAAGTCGTCGACCTTGAGCTATTTGTTTACGCTGGCGATGCAGCACGGCGGCCTCTGGATCAGCCAGGGCGTGTTGCCCAGCAGCAGCAAGGCGGCCCAGCGCAATGACCCGAACTACCTCGGCTCCTACAGCGGCGCCATCGCGCAAACGCCGTCCGACGCCGGTGCCCATGAAATGTTGTCGGGCGATCTCGCTTCCGCCAAAATGTTTGGCAAACGCGTGGCTGAAATCAGCGGACGTTTTCGCGCTTGATCGGCGTCCACTGATCCATTACTTTTTTACCGTTTGTCCGCTTTCAAGGAGTCGACCATGCCGATTGAACTCAGACGTGATCCCGCTGCAGCCATGGCGCAAAAGCTGGTGATTCGCAGTCACCAGCTGTTCGCCGATGAGGGCGCCGCAGAAGGCGGAGAAGACAAGGGCCCCAGCCCCCATGACCTGTACGATGCGGCGCTCGGTGCCTGCAAGGCGCTGACGGTCATGTGGTACGCCCGAAAAAAGGGCATGACCGTTGAGGATATTCACACGGTCATCACCCGCGACGGCTCTGAAGAGCGCAGCGGCACCTATCGCCTCACAGCCACGCTGCAAATCCGGGGTGATTTGACCGATGCACAGCTCAATGAGCTGGACGCCGTGGCAAAAAAATGCCCGCTGCACAAGCTCATGACGGCCGTGACCACGGAAATCACGACGCAAGTAGAAAGGTTGCCATGAGCGTGTTGATGAAACTCGGTGGACATGACAAAGACCTGGGCGGCGGTTTTATGGTGCGCCGCCTGCTGCCTGCCGCGCAGCGGCAGTCGGTGGGCCCGTTTGTCTTTTTTGACCATTTCGGCCCGGTCACGGTGGCGCCGGGCACCACGCATGACGTGCGGCCGCATCCGCATATCGGCCTGGCCACGGTGACCTATTTGTTTGACGGGGCCATCATGCACCGCGACAGCCTGGGTTCGGTCCAGCGTATCGCGCCCGGCGCGATCAACTGGATGACGGCTGGGCGCGGGATTGTGCATTCCGAGCGCGGCCCGGACGATTTGAAGGACAAGGCCTATGTCAACCACGGCATCCAGCTGTGGGCCGCCTTGCCGCGCGAGCAGGAAGAGGCAGCGCCGGATTTCGTGCACACGCCCGCAGCAGACATTCCTTCGCTGAGGGTGGGCAGCACCGAGGTTCGCGTTTTGATTGGAACGGCGTTTGGCCAAAGCTCACCGGTCAAGACCTTCTCGAAAACCGTTTACCTGGATGTGCAACTGGCCACCGACGTCCCGTTCGCATTGCCGCCGCTGGCCCCGGAGCTGGCGCTGTATGCGGTCGATGGCGATATGGTGGTCGACGGCGAGCGCATTGCCGCACACACGCTGGTGGTGTTGATGCCGGGTGCGACGGTGCAGATTGTTGCCAGCCAGGGGGTCCGACTGGTGGTGATCGGTGGTGATGCACTGGACGCGCGACGCTTCATCTGGTGGAACTTTGTGTCCAGCCGCAAAGAGCGCATCGTACAGGCCTCGCAAGACTGGCAGCGGCAGGCCATGGGCCAAATCCCAGGCGATGCAGAGTTCATGCCCTTGCCGGAGAGCAGGTTTATCGCTGGCTGATGCCGGGCCTGCGAGAGAGCCCCGGTGCGCTGGGCTGCCATGCCGGCCTTAAGAGGGCGGCATGCAGATTTTGACCTTGCTCCCCTGGCCCGACTGGGTCGCCATACTCTGGTTTTTCGGCTGCTGGATTGGCTATGCCTGGTTTGCGCGGCATTACGGCATCAAGCGTCCGTCCCTTTTGCAAATCACCAACGCACCGTGGGGCTGGCTGCTGAGACCTTCAATGATGGACTGCGCGCCTACTACCTGAGCTTTGCCATCATGGCCTGTTTTTTTTTCACCATTGCATTTGCACTGGCCACAGCGGTAGTGGTGCTGATTCTGTACAACCGGGAGTTCCGCTCCGAAGTCCTCGAGGTACTGCGAGGCTAGCCCCCCACGCTTGCCGCTGCCTGTGCCTTCGGTGTTGCGCTGGCCCTTTTACCCGTTGGAGGCGTTGATTTTCCTTCGAGCGGCCCGTCGGAACAGTTTTTTTTCGTTGAAACCGTCAGGCAATATCGCGCGCCAGGCGCAACCCGCTGAATTGCCACTGCGCGTCCGGCGGAAAAAAGTTGCGGTAGCTGGCGCGGATATGGCTTTGCGGTGTGGCGCAGGAGCCGCCGCGCAGCACAAACTGGTTGCACATGAACTTGCCGTTGTATTCGCCGACCAGGCCCTCCCAGGGCTTGTAGCCGGGATAGGGGTTGTAGTTGGACTGGGTCCACTCCCACACATCACCAAACATCTGGGCCGGGCTGCCGTGGCTCTGTTGCCGCAGCGGGATCGGATGGTAAGCGGCGCTCTCCACAAAGTTTCCCAGCGGGGTTGGCACACTGCGCGCGGCGAGTTCCCATTCAAATTCGGTTGGCAAACGCGCTTCGGCCCAACGGGCATAAGCGTCGGCTTCAAAATAACTGAGGTGGCATACCGGCGTGTTCGGGTCCACCTGCACCAGGCCCTGCAGGGTGAAGTTGCGGTAATCGCCAGATTCACCCTGCCAGTACAGCGGCATTGTTGGCCGGTTTGTTCGCACCCAGTCCCAACCCATGGCCAGCCACAGATCGGGCCGCTGGTAGCCAGCGTCCTCGATGAAGGCCGTCATCTCGCCATTGGTGACCAGCCGGCTACCGATTTCAAACGGAGCCAGACAGACCTGGTGGCGCGGCGTTTCATTGTCAAAGCCAAACGAACCGTCTGTTGTCTGATCGAAACCATGCGCCAGCAGGCCGCCAGTGAACCCGATCCAGCGCAGGGTCTGCGGGCTGATTCCGGCCAGCGGCCAGTGTTGAGCATAAGCCGGCCGAGCCGGGTTGAAGGACAGTGCGTGTTTGATGTCTGTCAGCAGCAATTCCTGGTGCTGCTGTTCGTGGTGCAGGCCCAGCGTGATCAGTTGTATCAATTGAGCAGGTCTCGCATCACCGGCGCCAGTTTCAATTCTCTGGATGAGGTTGACCATACGCGCGTCTACTTGCGCGCGATAGTCAAGCACCTGCTGCAAGGTCGGGCGGCTGATCAGGCCCCGCTGTGGACGCGGATACTGGTCGCCCACGCCGTTGTAGTAGCTGTTGAACAAGGCCCGGAAGCTGGCATCGAAAGGCTTGAAGTCGGCCTCAAAACGTTCCAGCACAAACGTTTCAAAAAACCAGGTCAGATGGGCCAGATGCCATTTTGCCGGGCTGGCATCGGACATGGACTGAAGCTGGCAATCTTCCGCACTCAGAGGCTGGGCCAGCGCCTCGGTTCGTCCGCGTATCTGTTGAAAGCACTGCACCAATTGGAATCCCTGGGCGGCAGCATGAAGTGCAATGTATGGGGAAGGCATAAAAGATCAATCCATGCAAATGGCTTCGGAGGTTCTGATGCGTCAACAAGCGGGTCGGTTGATGCAGGGTGTTAAAAAGCTTCCCACGACTTGCCGAACTCAAATGTCAGACGACACGCCGACCTGAACTCGGGGATTCAGCGCCGCATCCAGCGCCCGGCGCTCGTCAAACACAAAGCATTCGCCTTCGAAGTGGGCATGACCGCTGGTTTCAAAGTACTTCAAAATGCCACCCTCGAGCTGGTAAACATGGTTCAGGCCGGCTCCTGCATCAACAAGGTGGCTTTTTCACATCGGATTCCACCGGTGCAAAAACTCACAATGGTTTTTCCTTGCAACGCTTCGCGGTGCTGAAGAAGAGCCTGCGGGAATTCGCTGAACTTGTTAATGCGCCAGTCAATGGCCTGTTTGAAGGTGCCGACGTCGGCTTCAAAGGCGTTGCGGGTGTCCAGCATCGCCACCGGGCGCCCGGCATCGTCATGCCCAGAGTCCAGCCAGCGCTTGAGCGTGGCTGCATCGACGGCCGGAGCGCGTCCCAGAGCCGGCTGAACGGCTGGGTGGTCCATGCGAATGATTTCGCGCTTGAGCTTGACAAGCAGCTTGCGAAAAGGCTGTGCGTGCGACCAGCTTTCCTTGACCTGGAGCTCGGTGAAGCGGCTGTCCTGCCGCAAACCTGCCAAAAAATCATGAATGGCGGCAGCCGGGCCTGCCAGAAAGAGATTGATGCCTTCTTCGGCCAGCAGGACGGTACCCTTGAGTTGGAGCCGGCGCAAGCTCTGCTCAAGCGCTTGCCGCAGCTGTTCAGGATGGTCCAACTGGATAAATTGATAGGCTGCAATATTCAGAATTTGCATATCGTGTCATTGTAGGGAGCGGGAGCGCATCCTCGCCGTCCTAGAATGAAGCCATGTTTGTCCATTTACGTATTCACACCGAATTTTCAGTGGTCGACGGCACCACCCGCATTGATGAAATCGTTCACGCCGCCGCCGCCGACCGTCAGCCTGCGCTGGCCATTACCGATCTGGGGAATCTGTTTGGCACGGTCAAGTTTTACAAGGAAACCCGCGGCGCCGGTGTCAAACCACTGATCGGCGCTGACGTGTGGGTGCAGGTCCCGGGCAAAGACGCCGGCGCGGCACCGGCGCGCCTGCTGCTGCTGGTGCAAAACCGCCAGGGCTACCGGAACCTGTCGGAGTTGCTGACGCGGGCCTGGACCAAAGGCGTGGTGCGCGACCAGGCCGTCATCAGGCTGGAATGGCTGCAGGAACTCAATGAAGGCCTGATTGCCTTGTCGGGCGCGCAGGGCGGCGCCGTGGGGCAGGCGCTGGTGCAGGGCGATGGCCCGCGCGCGCTGGAATGCGCGCTGCGTCTGGCGGGGCTTTTCCCGCACCGTTTTTACCTGGAGCTGCAGCGCGCCCAAAGGGTTGACGACGAGCAGCACGTGGCAGCGGCGGTCCAGCTGGCGGCCCGGCTCAAACTCCCGGTGGTCGCCACCCACCCGGTGCAGTTTTTGGGCTATGAGGACTATGAGGCCCATGAGGCCCGTGTCTGCATTGCCGAGGGCGAAATCCTCGGCAATGCGCGGCGCGTGCGCAAGTTCACGCGCGAGCAGTATTTCAAGTCGTCAGCGCAGATGGCAAAGCTGTTTGCCGACCTCCCTTCGGCCCTGGCCAACACGCTGGAGATCGCCAAACGCTGCAACCTGGTGCTTGAGCTGGGCAAGCCCATGCTGCCTGACTACCCGACTCCGGAAGTCAATGGTGTGCGCCTGCCGATCGACGCCTACTTCCGCCATGCCTCCCTCGAAGGCCTGGAAGTGCGCCTGGCCCACCTCTACCCCGATGTAGCCGTGCGCGACCAGAAAAGGCCGGTCTACGTGGAGCGGCTGGAGTTCGAAATCAACACGATTTTGAAAATGGGTTTTCCGGGTTACTTCCTGATCGTCGGCGACTTCATCAACTGGGCCAAAAACAATGGCTGCCCGGTGGGGCCGGGCCGGGGCTCGGGCGCCGGCTCGCTGGTGGCGTATTCGCTGAAGATCACCGACCTTGACCCGCTGCAGTACAACCTGCTGTTCGAGCGTTTTCTGAATCCGGAGCGGGTGTCCATGCCCGACTTCGATATTGATTTTTGTCAGACCAACCGCGACCGCGTGATTGATTACGTGAAGGACAAATACGGCAAAGAGGCGGTCAGCCAGATCGTTACCTTCGGCACCATGGCGGCGCGTGCGGCGATCCGCGATGTGGGCCGCGTGCTCGATTTTGCCTACGGCTTTTGCGATGGCATTTCCAAGTTGATTCCGAACAAGCCGGGCCAGGCCGTGACCCTGCAACTGCCGCCGCCCGACCGCGACAAAAACGACAAGCTGGTGTATGCGCTGGAGGCCGAGCCGATTCTGGCCGAGCGCGAGCGCAAGGAAGAAGACGTCCGCACCCTGCTGGAGCTGGCGCGCAAGCTCGAAGGCCTGACACGCAACGTTGGCATGCACGCTGGCGGTGTGCTCATTGCGCCGGGAAAGCTGACCGATTTTTGCCCGCTGTATGCCCAGCCCGGCAGCGGCTCGGCGGTGAGTCAGTTCGACAAAGACGATGTGGAAGCCATTGGCCTCGTCAAGTTCGACTTTTTGGGTCTGGCAACCCTGACCATTCTGGAGCTGGCCAAAGACTTTATCGTCCAGCGCCATCCGGCGCGTAAGGACTTCCGCTACGAGGATTTGCCGCTGGACGACGCGCGCGTGTACGCGCTGTTTGCCAAAGGCCAGACGGAAGCGGTGTTCCAGTTTGAAAGCCGGGGTATGCAGGGCATGCTGCGCGACGCCAAGCCGACTCGTCTCGAAGACCTGATTGCGATGAATGCGCTGTACCGGCCCGGCCCGATGGACCTGATTCCGACCTACATCGCGCGCAAGTCAGGCCGTGAAGACGTGGTCTACCCCGACCCGCGCGTCGAGGCGATTTTGTCCGAGACCTACGGCGTCATGATTTACCAGGAGCAGGTGATGCAGATGGCGCAGATCCTGGGCGGTTATTCGCTCGGTGGCGCTGATTTGCTGCGCCGCGCCATGGGTAAAAAGAAGGCCGAGGAAATGGCGGAGCATCGCCAGATTTTCAGCACCGGAGCTGCCGAAAAAGGCATCACCAGGGAAAACGCCGACAAGGTCTTTGACGACATGGAGAAGTTCGCAGGGTACGGCTTCAACAAGTCGCACTCTGCCGCGTATGCCTTGCTGGCCTACCACACCGCCTGGATCAAGGTCCATTACACGGCTGAATTTTTCTGCGCCAACATGACGGTGGAAATGGGCGACACCGACAAGCTCAAGGTGTTGTTCGGCGACGCCATGAAGATGGGCCTCACCTTCGAATCGCCCGACGTGAACCGCGGCCACTACCGCTTCGAGCCGATCAGCAACAGCAGCATTCGCTACGGCCTGGGCGCGGTCAAGGGCACCGGCCAGCAGGCGATTGCCGCCATCGTGGCCGCGCGCGAGGCGGGCGGGCCATTCACTTCGCTGTATGACTTCTGCGTTCGGGTGGACAAGTCCAGACTCAACAAACGCACGGTAGAGGCGCTGATCAAGGCCGGCGCCTTTGACAACCTGCAACTCAATCGCGCGTCGCTGCTGGCCTCGGTGGACCGCGCTTTTGAATTTGCCGCCGCCACCGAGGCCAATGCCAACCAGGGCGGGCTGTTCGACATGGCCGACTCGCACGCGGCCAGCACGCAGGAACCGGCCTTGGTTGAAGCCGTGCCGTTTGGCGTGAAGGCGCGCCTGACCCAGGAGAAAACAGCGATCGGCTTTTATTTGTCGGGCCACCTGTTTGACGAGGTCGAGCGCGAAGTACGCCAGTTCGCCAAGCGAAAAATCGACGAACTGATCGATTCGCGCGAGCCGCAGTTGCTGGCCGCCATCGTGACCGATTTCCGCGTTATCAACGGCCAGCGTGGCAAGCTCGCGCTGTTCAAGCTGGACGACAAATCGGCTGTGATCGAAGCCACCGCCGACGAAGCGCTGATCAACGCCAACCGCAATTTGCTCAAAGACGATGAGCTGGTGATTGTGCAGGGGGTGTTGCAAGCGGACCGTTTCACCGGTGGCTCGCGGCTTAAGGTTACGCAGGTCTGGGACCTGGATGCGGCGCGCTGCCGCTTCGGCAAGTACCTCCGGGTGGTGGTCAATGGCACGGCGCCGGATGTGCAACGCCTCGTCAGGGATTTCCCCCCGCACCGCGAAATGTCGGAGCAGGGGGAGGTCAGTCGCGGCCTGCCGGTGCGCCTGAGTCTTCAACGCGGCAGTGTCAGCGCGGAGCTGCAGCTGGGTGAGGCCGCGAAGTTTTTCCCGTCCGACGCGGCGCTGGCCAGCTGGATGGCCCAGGCCGACCAGGGGATGGCACACATTGTTTATGAATGAAATCGGGCTATAGCCCTTGTTTCATATGCGTGAGTAGCTATTAAATATGTAGCAATCGAAATTTGTTTTGAAGTCGAAAATGGCATCTTCGAC
Organism: Polaromonas sp.; assembly: GCA_046714915.1. Classification (GTDB taxonomy): domain Bacteria; phylum Pseudomonadota; class Gammaproteobacteria; order Burkholderiales; family Burkholderiaceae_C; genus Polaromonas. Next base: position 30,661 of record JBKJZS010000409.1, read on the forward strand.
GTTTGCCATTGCAGGCCTGACCAATACTCTTCGTTTAACTGTCATTGCGGGCTCGACCCGCAATCCATGCTGGCGCGTCATGGATGCTCCCGGATCGAAGTCCGGGGCAGGCTTATCAGGTCCGGGATGACAGCCATCGTCCGGGATCATAGATGGGGGGTGACGGCTTTGCCAAACGGTGTTGGCTCCAGCCCGCGAAGGTACAGCGCAACAAGCTATCATATTGATAGCAATTTATCGTCCGGACGCACTAATCTTTGGGCCGGAACTCCAGAATCATAGGGCTGGGCACCCGGCCATCGACATCGCGTGGCATGGTCTCGGTGCGGATGATGGCCTTGATCACTGCCTCATCCCAGGCCTTGTTGCCGCTGGCCTTGATCAGTCGCTGGCTGATGATGCTGCCGTCCAGCGCGGTACGCACCTCAACCTCGGCGGTCGGGTTGCCGGCGATGTCTTCGGTGAACACGATGTTGGGTTTGACTTTGGCGCGCACCTTGCCGCCATAACTGGCCGAGGGGCCGCTTGATTTTTGCGTCGTGCCTTTGGAATCTGCCGCGCCGGTGGCGCCGGCTTGGCCGAGCATGCGTTCCAGGTTTTTCTTGCGCTGGTCGGCGAGCTTCTGGGCTTCCTGCTTGTTGGTCTCTGCCTTTTTGTCCTCCGCTTTTTTTGCGTCCAGCTTTTTCGTGTCCTCGGCGGCCTTGCGTTTGGCCAGCTCAAGTTCCCTGGCTTTCAAGGCATTCTCTTTTTCCTTTTGCTGAGACTTGAGTTTGTCGTCGGCTTCTTTTTTCTGTTGCAACTTGCGCCGCTTTTCCCGCTCCAGCGCAATATCGACGTCGGGTGTGGGTGGTGGCGCCTTGACCTGAGGCGGCTCGGGTGCCGGCTGGGGTGGTGGCGGCGGCGGGGCCTCCACCAGCCTGGGCGCTGCCTCCTGCGGCAGACTGGACCACAACTCGGCTTCAAAGGAAATATCGGGGTTGCTGCGCTTCCAGTTCACGCCCCAGGTGAGCGCCGCGCCCAGCAGGAGATGGGCCAGCAATGCCAGGCTGAAGGCCCGCATCGCACCGGGGTCGCGGTGGGGTGCAAATTCAAGGCGGTCGGCGGCGCTGGGCATGGGGTGGGTATGACTGTGCGCGGAAAAACCGGCTTCAGTTGCCAGTCTGCACGGACAGTCCGACACGGGCCACGCCTGCTTTTTGCAGGGCGTCCATGACCTTGACCACGGTTTCGTATTTGACCGATTTGTCAGCGCTGATCACCACGGGCGTGAGCTGCTCACCCGTCGGCACCGCCGGTTGCAAGCGCTTGACGGCCGACCCAACGTCGCCGAGCCTGGTCGTTGCCGCCTCGCCGGCGGTCTTGATTTGTATGACCTCATCTTTGCTGATCAATATCTGGATCGGCTTGGCTGGTTGACCGGTTGCCTTGCCGACCTTGGGCAGGGCGATCATGCTGGGGGTGATCAGCGGCGCCGTTACCATGAAGATGATGAGGAGCACCAGCATCACGTCAATGAAAGGCACCATGTTGATCTCGCTGATGTTGCGACGGCCTCGGCCGCGAGAATTGGTGGCTGGCATATCAGGTCTCCGTAGGGCCGCCCCAAGGCGACCTGGGCCCCCTCGGGGGGCCGGGCCAAAGCGTGATGCCTCGGAACGTGCGTGGCGCAGGCCCGGCATTGGGCTCGGTCCGCCGTACCGCAGCCCGCACGGCCACTGCGCGAGCCCGGTGCAGTGACGAAGCCGAAAACGTGGAGGTGATCATTTTTCCTGGTCTAGTGACCTGAGGGCGAGGTAGCGCCCAGATTGCGTTGCAGGATGTTGGAAAACTCTTCGATGAAAGTCTCCAGCTTGTTGGCCACGCGATCAATGTCATGGGCAAAGCGGTTGTAAGCCACCACGGCAGGAATGGCGGCAAACAGGCCAATGGCGGTGGCGACCAGCGCTTCGGCAATGCCGGGCGCCACGGCTGACAGCGTGACCTGCTCCAGGGCAGCCAGTCCGGTAAAGGCATGCATGATGCCCCAGACGGTGCCGAACAGGCCGACATAAGGCGACACTGAACCGACCGTGGCGAGGAAGGACAAATTTGCCTCGACGGCGTCGACTTCGCGCTGGTAGCTTGCGCGCATGGCGCGGCGGGCGCCGTCAAGGAGGGTGCTGGGGTCGGCCATGCGGCGCTCGCGCAGTTTCTGAAATTCGCGCATGCCGCTGGCAAAAATACGTTCCATCGGCCCGGTGTGCCGGGCGTTCTGGGTGGCTGCGGTGTAGAGGTCGTTCAGGCTCGTGCCAGACCAGAACTCGCGGTCAAACTCCTCATTGAGCGACTGCACGCGTTTGAGCGAAATGATCTTGCGGAAGATGGCCGACCAGCTCGCAATCGACACCCCGACCAGCAACGCCACCACGCCCTGAACCACCCAGCTGGCGTTGAGAATGAGAGTGACAATGGATAAATCCTGATTCATGTTGTGGTTTCCAGACTGTCAAGGATGTGAGCGGGAATTCTGGCAGGTTTGAGGCTGGCCGCGTCCACCCAGCCTATGCGTATCGTGCCCTCGCAGAGTAATGTCGCCTCCACGCTATTCGCTGCGCGTGCCATCGGCGGCACGCTGCCCCTTTCACCCAATGAAGGGGCTAATTTTCCCAGGGGCGGCCCGGCGGAAAATTGCCCGTCGCCCAAGTTTCTGCCGGGCAGGTCATTTCGCTCTGATTTTAATAGCGCCTGCTGCCTGATTATCAAGGACGCCCGACCTTTTTCGACCAGACTTGCAGTCACAGTCAGTTCGTCATCGAGGCGGGCAGGGCGGTGATAGCGAACGCGGGTTTCTGTCACGACAAAGATGCCGCCGGTGCTTTCACGCAGGCGCTGCTGCTCAATGCCCAGGGATCTGAGCCACTCGGTGCGCGAGCGTTCAAAAAATTTCAGGTAGTTGGCGTAGAACACAATGCCGCCTGCATCGGTGTCTTCCCAGTACACCCGTATTGGCCAACTAAAGGCGCTTTTTAGTGGGGGAGGAAGGCAATTTTCCGACGGGCCGCCCCTAGGAAAATTAGCCCCCTCGGGGGGCAGCGCAGTACGCGAAGCGACAAGCGTGGGGGTCACCTTATCCAAGCACCGCCTCCAGCCGCGCGACCGCTTCCTGCAGTTCTGCCATCGAACTGGCCGTGGAAAAGCGGATGTAACGCTCGGGCGCGTCGGTGCCGAAATCGCGGCCCGGTGTCACTGCCAGGTGCGCCCGCTTCATCAGCTCGAAGGCAAAGTCCCAGCTGCCGTTCACACCCAGGCGGGCGGCGGCTTCCGTGCAGTCGGCATACGCATAAAAAGCGCCGTCAGGCATGACGGGCACCCGAAGACCCAGACGATTGAGTTCGGGGATGAAGTAGTCGCGCCTGGACTTGAATTCGGCGCGGCGCCGTTCGTACTCGGCCAGGCTGTCGGCTTCAAAACAGGCCAGCGCGGCGTGTTGGGCAACGGTGCTGGCGCAGATGAACAGGTTCTGGGCGATGCGTTCGACCACCGGCGCCAGTGCCTCGGGCACAACCAGCCAGCCCAGCCGCCATCCCGTCATGTTGAAGTACTTGCTGAAGCTGTTGATGCTGATGATGCTGTCGCCCAGACCATCGGCCATGGCCAGCGCGCTCTGGCCAAAGCGCTCCTCGTAGCTCAGACCCAGGTAAATTTCATCAATCAGGGTGATGCCGCCGCGGCTGTGCACAAACTCATGGATGCGGCGCAGCTCTTCCGGCGCGATCGAGGTACCGGTCGGGTTGGACGGCGAAGCCAGCAACACGCCGCGGGTCTTGTCGGTCCACGCGGCCTGCACCTTGGCGCTGCTGAGCTGAAAGCGTTCTTCGGCCGTCGTCGGAATCAGCACCGCGGTGCCGTCGGCGGCGCTGACAAAGTGCCGGTTGCAGGGATAGCTCGGATCGGGCATCAGGATCTCGTCGCCGGCCTCGATCAACGCCAGGCAGGCCAGCTGCAGTGCCGCCGAGGCGCCGGCAGTGATGATGATGCGGCCCGGCGCAACAGCGGCATGAAAACGCGCGGCGTACCAGGCGCTGATGCGTTCACGCAGAGGCTGCAGGCCGGTTGCCTGCGTGTATTGGGTGTCGCCGTTCTGGATGGCCCGCACCGCTGCCTGCTGAACCAGAGGCGGCGCGGTGAAGTCCGGCTCGCCAATGTTCAGGAAAATCATCGGCTGCGCGGTGTGGGCGACTTCTTGGGCCATTGCCGCCGCGGCCTTGGCGACCTCCATCACATAAAAAGGCTCAATGCGCTGGGCGCGCCGGGAAATTCTCACTGGGTTCACGCCTTGTCTGCGGCAACTTCAGCGGCGCGAAAGGCCGGTGCCAGCTTGTGCAGCACGCCATTGACGTATTTGTGGCCATCGGTGCCGCCGAAGGCCTTGGCGAGCTCAATACATTCATTGATAACCACGCGGTATGGCACATCCAGGCAGTGCTTGAACTCGTAGGTGCCAATCCACAGCACCGCGTGTTCGACCGGTGATATTTCAGCCATTTTGCGGTCCAGCAGCGGCGTCACGCTGCCATCCAGCAAAAGCGCGTCGCGAATGCAGCCGTGCAGCAAGGCGTCGTAGTGTACCGAATCGGCCTTGTGAAAACCCACCAGGTCGCGGGTGAAGGCATCGATGGATTCAGCTTCATTGCCGCTCACCAGGTGCTGGTAGAGGGCCTGCAAGGCAAACTCGCGCGCGCGGGTACGGGCCGATTTGTCAGCCGCTTTTTTCACGCCGGTGTCGGTCAGCCCGGTGCGGGTCTGCGGGGGGCGTTTGGGTTTGGTGGTGTTTGTTTCAGACATGGCGCGTTGGTTGGGGAGTGTTGGCCGTGGATGCTCAGGCAAGTTCGTTCAGCAGGTTGGCCATTTCCACAGCCGCACGCGCCGCGTCGCGGCCTTTGTCGATCTGGCGGGCTTCGGCCTGGGCGACGTTTTCCACCGTCAAAATGGCGTTCGCGATCGGCAACTGGTAGTCCAGTGTGAGCCGGCTGACCGAGGCGCCACTTTCATTGGCGACCAGCTCAAAGTGATAGGTTTCGCCGCGAATGACGCAGCCCAGCGCTACCAGCGCGTCGTATTTGTCGCGCTCAGCCATGGCCTGCAAGGCTGAGGGTATCTCCAGTGCGCCCGGTACCTTCACGTGGTGGATGTTTTTTTCTTCGACTCCCAACGCCAGAAGTTCCTGCCAGCAGGCCTGGGCCAGCGCGTTGGTAATGCTTTCGTTGAAGCGCGCCTGAACGATGCCAATCGAGAGTTTTTTGCCATCCAGTTTGTCGGACCGGCCTTTTTCTGCACCAAACACAGTTCAATCCTTTTTGGCAATGTAGCCGGTAATTTCGAGACCATAACCCGTCATGCTGGGCATGCGGCGCGGATTACCCATCAAATTCATTCTGTGGACGCCGCACTCGCGCAGAATCTGGGCACCCACGCCGTAAGTGCGCAGGTCCATACGGCCGCGCTCCGGGGCCTGGCTGGGTCGGGCCGTGCCTTCAAATTGCGCCAGCAACTGCGCCGCGCTTTCACCGCAATTGAGCAGCACAGCCACGCCTTTGCCCTCGTTGGCTAGGTGCGCCAGGCTTTGGTCCAGACTCCATGAGTGCATGGAGCGGCCGGTCTCCAGCGCATCAAGCACCGACAGCGGCTCGTGCACCCGCACCGCCACCGTATCGTCGGGCGACCATTGGCCTTTAACGAGCGCCAGATGCAGCCCCTGGCTGGGTTTGTCCTTGAAGGCGTGGGCGGTGAACTCGCCGAAAGCGGTCTGGATCGTCCGCGCACCGATTTTTTCAATCAGCGACTCATTGCGGCTGCGGTGCTCGATCAGGTCAGCAATCGTGCCGATCTTCAAGCCATGCTCGGCGGCGAAGACCTGCAGATCCGGCAGCCGCGCCATCATTCCATCGTCCTTCATGATTTCGCAAATCACAGCCGCTGGCAAGCAGCCGGCCATGCCAGCCAGATCGCAGCCGGCTTCGGTGTGGCCGGCACGCATCAGCACGCCGCCATCCACCGCCTGCAGTGGGAAAATATGGCCGGGCTGCACCAGATCGCTGACCTTTGCATTTTTGGCCACAGCGGCCTGCACGGTGCGGGCTCGGTCCGCCGCCGAAATGCCGGTGGTCACGCCTTCTGCGGCCTCAATCGACACCGTGAAGGCGGTGCTGTGCTTGGTGCCGTTGCGCGTCGCCATCGGCGGCAGTTGCAGCATTTCGCAGCGCTCGCGCGTCAGCGTCAGGC
>JBKJZS010000410.1:0-3419 GCA_046714915.1 Polaromonas sp.
AAAACACGCCGCCCCAAAACATCACCTTTTCACCGGCGTTGAATCGGTGCGACGGGACATGCTTGCCCGACAGAAGACCGCCGCCTTTGAGAAGCCAGACCAGGTCGCCGCGGCTGGGCATGTTGTCCCGTAGAAAAGTGAAAAACACAATCACCATCGACACGGCAAACAGCGGGCCGGCAAAGTTGTGCATGTTTTTGAGCACATAGGCGAGCCAGCCAAACAGCGTGAGGCCCATCACCGGCAGCAAAAAGAACTTGCCAAACGCCAAGACGATGCCGGAAATCGCCAGAATGCAAAACGCGATGGCATTGGCCCAATGCGCCGATCGCTCGAACGGCGTGAAGCGCTCGATCTTGCGGCCCGTCTCGACGCCATGCGTCTTGATGCTGCCCTTGCCAAAGTAGAACAGTGCAATCGCACCGGCCACGATCAACAGCAGTGCCCCGCCATAAGGGATCAGCCAGTTGTTACGGACCTGGCGCCAGGCTTCACCGGCATTGGTCAGCCGCGAGCCCGGGTATTGCACAAAAGGCTGAATCAGGTTGCCCGCTTCGGGCGCTTCACTTTTGGGCAGGCTGCTGTAGCCAGTGACGCCAGCGCCGACCTGGCGCCACATTGGCGCGTTGTTGCCGGGCTGGGCCTTGGCGCGCTCGGCATTGGTCTGGTTGGCATAATTCGGGTCAGCGTCAGCATCAGGCTTGACTTCAAAGATATTGGCGCTCTGAATCCCGCCCATGGGTGCCGCTACTGCAGGAGCCGGCGTTGCAGCCGCCGCAGGGGCGCCCGGCTGAACCGAAGGCTGCGTGGTCTGCGCCGAAACAGCAGCCGACCAGCCAAGAGCCGTGAAAAATAATGCGGCGAGTATTCGCGATGGGCGTTGCATATGAACTCCCTGTTATTTGACGCGGTTGTATTCGTTTTGCCCGTACTGCGTGCGGGTTTTGAGCTGCTGCTCCCATGCGGCCCTATCACCGGCCTTCCAGCCCGGGGCAGTGTGGGGATTGCCAGGACCTGTGACTCCCTGAAACACCGGTACATCGCTTTTGACGCCGGCGGCGGTTTGCGGTTGATCGCCGCAGGCAGCCAGCGCCATGACGGCGGCAGCAGACAATACCAGGCGAATCATGATTTGGCTCCTGCGGGCGGCTGACCGGCCTGCCTGGAGCCGTAAGCGGTACCCCAGCCCCAGACTTCGGCGCCTTTGCCACGCTGCACCACCCGGTTGCGGAAGATGTCGGCGACCACATCACCGTCGCCGGCCAGCAGGGCCTTGGTCGAGCACTGCTCGGCACAGGCTGGCAGCTTGCCTTCGGCGAGCCGGTTGCGGCCGTATTTCTCAAACTCGGCCTGGCTGCCATTGACTTCAGGGCCACCCGCACAGAAGGTGCACTTGTCCATCTTGCCGCGCACGCCGAACGTGCCTTGCGAAGGAAATTGAGGCGCGCCGAACGGGCAGGCATAAGAGCAGTAGCCGCAGCCGATGCAGACATCCTTGTCATGCAGAACCACACCTTCATCGGTGCGGTAAAAGCAGTTGACGGGACAGACCGCCATACACGGTGCGTCACTGCAATGCATGCAGGCGACCGAGATCGATTTCTCGCCCGGAACACCGTCGTTGAGCGTCACCACACGACGGCGGTTGACGCCCCACGGGACTTCGTTTTCGTTTTTGCAGGCGGTGACGCAACCGTTGCATTCAATGCAGCGCTCGGCGTCACAGACGAATTTCATTCTTGCCATGATGTCTCCTTAATTCCTTCTGTCATTGCGGGCAGGACCCGCAATCCACGCTGGCACACCCACATGGATCCCGGATAGGGTCCGGGATGACAACAAGCCATACTCACGCTCGCTCGACGTTGCAGACGGTCGTCTTGGTTTCCTGCATCATCGTCACAATGTCATAACCATAGGTCGTCGCCGTGTTGACGGCTTCGCCGCGCACCACCGGCGCCGCACCACTTGGGTAATAGGCCAGCATGTCGGCGCCCTGCCAGCGGCCGGCAAAGTGGAAGGGCAGGAACACGGTGTCGGGACCCACCCGTTCGGTCACCAGGGCCTGGACATTCAGGCGTGCGCCGGTGGGGGTGCTGACCCAGGCGCGTTCACCGTTGCGGATGCCCTTCTCGGCCGCCACCTTGGGGTTGATCTCGACGAACATTTCCTGCTGCAACTCGGCCAGCCAGGGGTTGGAGCGGGTCTCGTCGCCTCCGCCCTCGTACTCGACCAGGCGGCCCGAGGTCATGATCAGCGGGAATTTCTCATGCACCTTGTCGGCGATGTTTTTCTGCTGAACGGTTTTGTACAGCGTCGGCAGGCGCCAGAGGGTTTTTCTGTCATCATGCGTCGGGTACTTGGCCATCAGGTCCGGTCGGGTGCCATACAGTGGCTCGCGGTGCTGCGGAATCGCGTCGGGGAAATTCCACACCACCGCACGCGCCTTCGCGTTACCAAAAGGATGGCAACCATGGCCCTGCATAAAGACGCGGATCATGCCGCCCGAAGAGTCGGTCTTCCAGTTCTTGCCTTCCGCCGCCGCTTTTTCGGGCTCGGTCAACTCGTCCCACCAGCCGAGCTTTTTGAGCAGCAGATGGTCGAGCTCCGGATACCCTGTCTGGATGTCGGCACCCTTGGAGTGTGAGCCGTCTTCAGCCAGCAGGGATTTCCCTTCCCGCTCGACACCGAAGTTGGCACGGAAGTTACCCCCGCCTTCCATCACGTGCTTGGAAGTGTCATAGAGGTTGGGAGAGCCGGGATGCTTCATCTCCGGGGTGCCGTAACAGGGCCACGGCAGGCCGAAGTAGTCGCCTGTGGTGTCGTAACCGGTTTCCTTGTCCTTGCCACCTCTGGACTTGAGGGTCTTGACGTCGAACAGATGCATGTTGCGCATGTGCGCCTTCAGGCGCTCGGGGCTCTGCCCGGTGTAGCCGATGGTCCAGCAGGTCTTGTTGATCTCGCGCAGGATGTCCTCCGGCATGGGCTCGTCCATGGCTTTGACCTTTTGCATCTTGAAGTTTTTGGACAGCTCTTTGGCAAAGCCAAACTTTTCTGCCAGCTGATGCATGATCATGTGGTCGCTGCGGCTTTCCCACAACGGCTCTATCACTTTTTCCCGCCACTGCAGAGAACGGTTCGACGCTGTCACAGAACCACTGGTCTCAAACTGGGTCGCTGCCGGCAACAAATACACGGCGCGGTTGGGGTTGAGGTCTTCGGCCTTGCCGGGCATGGCGGCCATGGCCGCTGTCGCCGACGGATAGGGGTCAATCACCACCAGCAGGTCCAGCTTGTCCATGGCGCGCTTCATCTCCAGACCGCGGGTCTGCGAGTTGGGCGCATGGCCCCAGAACACGCAGGCGCGCAGGTTGGAGTCCTGGTCGATCAGTTCATTTTTCTCCAGAACGCCATCAATC
>JBKJZS010000411.1:0-8537 GCA_046714915.1 Polaromonas sp.
GGGCACCTGATGCCTTTGGCCTTCGCCACGGCCAGACATTCAGCCATCACGTCTTGCACCTCATTAGCATTTATCTATCTTATTATTTAACAAATACAATAATTTGTTAAACTATGGTATATGCCACAAGTAGCCTCAGCCATAGAAACTTTGCCGCCAGCCGCCACGGCTGCGTTGCGCAAGCTTGGCGCTGACCTTGCCACGGCCCGCAAGCGGCGCAAGCAAGCCCTGCGCGCCTGGGCTGCGCGGCTGGACGTGTCTGTCCCCACACTCATGAAGATGGAAAAGGGTGACGCGGCGGTGTCGATTGGTGTGTACGCCACGGCGCTTTGGATCATTGGCCGCCATGAAGCCCTGGGGGCGGTGGCCAACCCGAAAGAGGATGTGGCTGCGCTTGAGAACGAGGTCAGTCTGGCGGCGCAGCGGCATCGCCGAAGTGGTGGAGAGCGCAATGGTTGACAAACATGGCTGAAAAATACGTTCCGCAAGATCGCCTGTTTCTCTGGTGGCTGGGCGACCCTGCCCAGCCTCGCCCCGTCGGTGAACTGGGCCAGGCCGCTGGGGGCCGGGCTGTGTCATTGCGCTACGCGCCCGGCTGGCTGCGATCCGGCTTTGCCCTGAGTGAAGACCTGCCGCTGGTTGACGACCTGTTTGTGCCGCGTGAAAAAGACTGCGCTGCTGGCGCGGTGGACGATGCCCGGCCTGACCGCTGGGGGGAGCGGGTCATCCGCAAGTTTGAGGCCACGCCGCGCCTGTCCATTCTTGAATTCCTTCTTTTCGCGGGCGACGATCGCTATGGTGCGCTGGGTGTCAGCCAGGGCGACAAGGCTTACGCGCCATGGAGTCGTGGCCCTATGCCTGGCCTGGAGAATTTGCAAGAGATGGCTGAAGTCGTGCGCAAGGTCCTGGCGAACGAGGCCGTGCCCGAGCTGCAAAGGCGCCTGGTGCGGCCCGGCGCGTCGCTCGGTGGCGCCCGGCCGAAGTCGCTGATCAACATTGATGGCGAACCCTGGCTGGTGAAGTTCTCCGAAGGCGAAGAGATCGACACGCCGCTGATCGAGCACGCGACCATGACGCTGGCTAAGTCATGCGGCGTTGACGTTGCCGCAACCCGCGCGCTGCCGGTGGGTTCCAGGCACGCCGTCGCGGTGCGAAGATTTGACCGGGCCGGCCAGGCGCGGCTGCACGCCGTTTCAGCGCATGTCGCTTTGCGCGCCGCCGGTGAAGAGCTGGGCTACCCACAACTCACGCAATTGCTGCGCCGGGTCGCTCCCGCCGAGGCGATCCGCAGCCAGCAGGAGCAGCTGTTCCGGCGCATGGTCTTCAACATCCTCATGGACAACACCGACGACCATGAAAAAAACCATGCCCTGTTGCGGCAGGCCAATGGCCACTACCTGCTGTCGCCAGCGTTTGATGTGGTCCCCAGCGCTCAGGGCCTGGGTTACCAGGCGATGGGGGTCGGGGACGAGGGAACGGAGTCCACACTGGCCAACGCGCTTTCGCAGGCACGCCAGTTTGGCCTGAAGACGGATGCAGCCCGCGCCATCATCCAGGAGATCGCCGGTCGGGTTAGCGGCTGGAAAAAGCACTTCAAGGCCAAGGGGGTCGCCGGACAAGACATCGACCTGCTGGCGCAGTACATCGATGGTGACAGGCTGCGCCAGCAGCGCGACGAATTCGCAGCCCGCCATGCAGGCGGCGCTTAGACACCATACGGTTCGTCCAACACCTTGGGATGACAAACCTTTAAAAAACGGACACAGTGAACAGTCTTGCGCCTGGACTCTTCGTGCCTCAGCGACGAATAAAATGACCCGCATGAACTACTGGCTCATGAAATCCGAACCCAGCGAATGCTCGGTGGACGATGCGCTGGCTGCGCCCAAGGCCACGGTGCCCTGGGTCGGTGTGCGCAACTACCAGGCGCGCAACTTCATGCGCGATGCGATGCGGGTCGGCGACGGCGTGTTGTTCTACCACTCCAGTTGTGCCGAGCCTGGCATCGTGGGTATCGCACAAGTGGCGTCTGCGCCCTACCCTGACCCAACCCAGTTCGACCCGAAGTCGCCTTACTACGATGCCAAGTCAAAGCGCGAGGCGCCACGCTGGATGCTGGTGGACGTTCAGGCGCTGCGCAAAACCCGCAACCTCACGCTGCCCGAGTTGCGCGCCGATGACGCCCTGCATGACCTGGTGGTGCTGCGCAAGGGCAACCGGCTTTCCATCACGCCGGTCGAGCCGCAGCACTGGCGGGTCATTTTTAAACAGCTGGGTGGTGATTTATAGGTTAAATTGGCCTATAGCCCGCTCCAGTATTTAGTAACATGCTATATAAAATGTAGCATTCCGCTGTTGTGACTTGGGGACAATGGATTGCGGGTCTAGCCCGCAATGACAGATGGGCTGGGCGCAGCGCCAAGGGTGCCTCCCCTCCCACAACTTCACCAACGCCCGAATCATGGTCACAGCCCAGCCGCTGTCTTCTCGTTTCTTGTCGACACTCGCGGTTCAGCCGTTGTCGCGCCAGAGGCGCGCCTCATGAATTTTTTCGCCACCGTCTTCGAGTTCGGTCATTTGCATATTCGTATTTAAACTTACGCACCAAGGCTACAACATCAAGGGGATCAAATATGGGCGCACAGTGGAAAGCAAAAGGCAAGGAACTGGCTGCAAATGCCAGGGGCAAACTGTTCGGAAGATTGGCCAAGGACATCATGGTCGCCGCGCGCAGCGGGGCCGACCCGGCCTCGAATTCGCGCCTGCGGCTGGTTGTGGAGCAGGCTCGCAAGGTTTCCATGCCCAAAGAAACCCTGGACCGGGCCATCAAGAAAGGCGCCGGGCTTACAGGCGAGGCGGTTCATTTCGAGCACGTGATTTACGAAGGCTTTGCGCCTCACCGCGTGCCCGTCATGGTCGAATGCCTGACCGACAATGTGAATCGAACCGCACCTGAAATGCGCGTGCTGTTTCGCAAAGGCCAGTTGGGAACGTCTGGCTCGGTGGCGTGGGATTTTGACCATGTGGGCATGATTGAAGCCGAGACTATTGCTTCGAGTACAGCGGTAGCCGCCGATCCCGAGCTGGCCGCCATCGAAGCGGGCGCTCAGGACTTTGAGCCGGGCGATGAAGACGGCGTCACGCTATTCCTGACTGATCCCGCCGATCTCGATCTGGTGAGCCGCGCACTGCCAGCCCATGGCTTTAGCGTTTTGTCTGCCAAGCTTGGCTACAAAGCCAAGAACCCGGTCGACCCCGCGAGCTTGGGCGCGCATCTGGAAGAGGTTGAAGCCTTCCTGGCTGCCATCGATGCGAACGACGATGTACAGAACGTGTTTGTGGGCTTGGCGGCTTAGGCGGCTGGGACTGCGCCACCTCGTCCGAACTCAGCGCCTGGGCGTGCACCGAAGCCCGTTCATTGAAGTCGGCCGAGATCCGGTCGTCCGCAGCCCCTGTTCGGTTGACACCTTTGGATGTCATCCCGGTCTCGATTTGGAATCCATGCCTGCGGCGTTAACTTCGCGATGGTGGTTCATGGATTGCGGGTCGAGTCCGCAATGACAAATGGGTTTGGGCGCAGCCCTAAGGGTGCTTGGATTCGATCAATTTCACCAACGCCCACAACACCCGATTCGCTGGCGTCGCAATCCCCAGCGCCTCGCCGCGCTGCACGATCAGCCCATTGAGGTAGTCGATCTCGGTGCGCTTGCCGCGCGCCAGGTCTTGCGCGGTCGATGAAGACTGGCTCGGCATGCTGCCGGCGAGATTCGCCACGGCCGCTTCCACGTCCCTGGGCACTTGCACCCCTTCGGCTTGGGCCACGGCCAGGCATTCGGCCACCACATCTCGCATCACGTCTTTCACGCCCTCGCCTGCCACCGTCTTGCCATAGGGCAGCTGGGCGATGGCCGAGACAGCGTTGTAGGCGCAGTTAAGGATCAGCTTGGCCCACAACGCGCCGCGCACGTTGCCTGAAATTTCGGTGGGCACGCCGGCGGCGATCAGGGCTTGCGCCACGGCTTCGCTGGCGCTGGAAGGCTCGATCACCAGCTCGCCGCGGCCGTGGTGTTTGACGTGGCCGGGGCCGGCCATCTCGGTGGCGACGTACACCACGGCCGCGGCCACGGCGTGCTGCGGCAGCACGGTGCGAAGGCGCTCGGCGTTGTCCACGCCGTTTTGCAGGGTCAGCACCAGCGCATCGGGCGCCAGGTACGGCCGAACCAGGACGCCGGCCGATTCGGTGTCGGTGGACTTGACGCAGAACAGCACCAGCTTCGCGCCTTGCACCGCACCGGGGTCGGTGCTGGCGGCCAGGCGCACGGGTTCGTCGAAGCTCGTGGTCTCCATGCGCAGCCCGTCGCGGGAGATGGCCTCCACGTGCTGAGGCCGGGCAATCAGCACCACCTCGTGTCCGGCGCGCGCCAGCATCCCGCCGTAGTAGCAACCCACGGCACCCGCGCCCATCACGGCGACTTTCATTGACGAATTAATCATGGCTTGTATTCTAGGAACTAACGTTCAACACCGCGCTGGGGCAATGACTAAACTATAACTGTGTCATGCCCGGCGCGCACCCCTGGAGGATGAACCCATGCTCACGGCTCTGAAGCTTGTTCTTGTAGTGGTGACGGGCCTGCTCGTCATGCTGCTGATCGCGGGCCAGCTTGGCCTGCTCAGGGGCAGGCCGCCCACCCCGTTGGGCGTGCGCGATGGCCGCCTCGAGCCACCCGCCCAAACACCCAACAGCGTGTCCAGCCAGGCCGGTTTGTATGCCGACCACCCGCAACGCAGTTATGCCGAAGTCGCCCCCTTCAGTTACACCGGCGATGGCAAAGCCGCCCTGCTGCGGCTGGCCGCCCTGCTTGAGACCAGTGAGCGCTGCGTGCTGGTGACGCGTGAAGCGGCGTATCTCTATGCCCAGATGAGCACGCCGCTGCTGAAGTTCACGGACGACGTGGAGTTTTATCTCGACGAAGCAGCCAGCGTGATTCATGTGCGATCAGCCAGTCGGATCGGGCGCAAGGACTTTGGTGTCAACCGCGCGCGTGTTGAGGCCTTGCGCGCACGGTTTGATCAAAGTGCCAATGTCTCCAAATCGCTACTAAAATGATAGCTTCTTGCGCCCTATTTTAAAGGGCTACAGCCATATTTTTTATATTTTTTCGAGCGTTTGGACGTTCACGGCACGGCGGCGACGATGGCGCGCAAAAAAATTCCACATCATCAGCGTCGCGTCGGGGCCAGCGCGTGTGCTGAAACTCACACTGTCGTCACCCCCGCTCCAGGCGTGGCCCAGCGTGCCAACCTCGCACTTGACCAGCTGCGGTTTCCGTCCCGCATAGTAGGTTGACGTCTGGTACGCGGGGCGCGGCCTGCGGCCGCCGGCGCGCGCCGGATAGGTACGGCGCACCGGCTCGGGACGCGTGATGGAAGTGGCGTTGATGATCAAGAATTGTTGTGCCAACTGCTCTGCATTGATACGCCGCACCACCTGGTCGCGCTCTCCATGAAACAGGATCACAGGCATGCCAGGGAACTGAGGCAAGGCCTGGGCAAACGCGCGTGCTGTTATCCCGTGCGCTCGACCCGAGCCGTGCTGCATGGCGCGGTAGGCGCTCATGGCAGAGTCCGTGGTGCCGAATACCGGCGCCGAATGCAGGCCCACCGCAGCCACCAGCTCGGGGTGGCGCAGGGCCACAATGGTTGCGAGCGCCGCACCGGCCGACAACCCCGCCACATAAGTGCGCGACACATCCAGCCCGTGCTGGTGTTGCACGTGCGCGATCATTTGGGCAATCAGCTCGACGTCGCCAAGCCCCTGCTGGGTCCCACGCTTGTACCAATGCCAGCAGCGGTGTGAATCAGCTGCTGCCGACTGCTGCGGGTAGAGCACCGCGAAACCCTTGCGTTCAGCCAGCGCGTTCATGCGCGTTGCCGTGGCAAAGTCAGTCGCCGTTTGCTGGCATCCGTGCAGCATGACCACCAGCGGCAACGGCGCGCCCGGCTGTCCGGGCGCGCTTGATGCGCCTGCGGGGAGGTAAAGCCAGTACAGCATGCGTCGCGCCGGGGCCAGCTGACCCGTACCCAAAAGAGAAAAATACGATTTTCGCCATACCCCCGGCACGACAGACACCGTGCGGGCAGGCGCTGCAGGCGGCTTGCGGCTGAGCTTGGCAGCTTTAGGCAGAAGCACCTTCACAGGCTTGAACGACTTGACAGGTTTCACCGGCTTGACAGGTTGCGCGCGACGCGCGGGTGGCGCACGGAGGGCACTGGACAGCAGGCTTTTGAAGAGCTTGCGGCCCTGCGCCTGCTGCGTCTTACCCAGCCGCCTGACGTTCTTGAGCCACAGGCTGCTCAGGCTTTTGGCCATGCTGTGGCGAAGTTAAGTGAAAACGGCAGTTTCATGAGAATCTGATACCTGTGAAAGCCGGAGGCTTTTAGGGGCAAGAGGTTTAATAATAACGCGGCCACGTGTCATTTTGCTGCATTGCAGCAAAATTACGATTTAATACAAAGGCAAACCCGTCACCTCCCATTCACCGGGCCAAAGCTGGGCATGCATGCAGCGACCCGTTACGATTCAGCTGCGCTCCATCGACTCATTTTTTTAGCTTCATGCCTGACTTTCTGACTGCTGCCCTTTATAAATTCGTTGAGCTCCCCGACTTTGTCGAGCTTCAGGCCCCCTTGCAGGCTTTTTGCGAAGCCCAGGACGTCAGGGGTACGCTGCTGCTGGCCGAGGAAGGCATTAACGGGACGATTGCCGGTCCGGCGGAAGGGGTGTATGCGGTGCTGGGCTATCTGCGCCGTGACCCGCGTCTGGCTGAATTGACGCATAAAGAGTCGTATTCGCAGAAGCTGCCCTTTTACCGCATGAAAGTTCGCCTGAAACGCGAAATCGTCACCATGGGCGTGCCCGGCATCAACCCGAACGAGATGGCCGGCCAGTATGTAAAACCGCAGGACTGGAATGCCCTGCTGGCCGACCCCGAAGTAGTGGTCGTCGACACCCGCAATGACTACGAAGTAGCGATCGGCACCTTCAAAGGCGCGCTGAACCCGCAGACCCAAAGTTTTTCGGACCTGCCCGCCTGGGTGCGCCAGCAATCCGGGCCAGACGGCAAGTTGGGCGTCAGGGATGGCAAAAAGCCCAGAGTGGCAATGTTTTGCACCGGCGGCATACGCTGCGAAAAATCCACAGCCTTTCTGCGTACTCAGGGTTTTGACGAGGTCTACCACCTCGAAGGCGGCATTCTCAAATATCTCGAAACGGTGCCTGAAAGCGACAGCCTGTGGCTGGGAGAATGCTTTGTCTTCGATGAACGGGTCTCCGTGCTGCATGGACTTGAAACCGGCCACTATGCTTTGTGCCGCGCCTGCCGCGACCCGATCAGCGAGGCCGACAAAGCCTCTCCGCTGTATGTGCCCGGTGTCAGTTGTCCGGGCTGCCACGGCACAAAAACCGAAGCACAGAAGCAGGGATTTATCGAACGCCAGCGCCAGGTCGAGTACGCGAACCGGCGCCGCCAGCCGCACATTGGCATGCGGCAGGACCCTCATGCAGCGGCTGAGGACCCGGAAGACTAGCGTGACCGCCGCCCTGCCCGTTCTTTACTCGTTTCGCCGCTGCCCTTATGCGATGCGCGCCCGTCTGGCCGTGGCGGCGAGCGCTCAAGCCTGCGAACTGCGCGAAGTGCTGTTGCGCGACAAACCGCCAGAACTGCGGGTGGCGTCGCCCAAAGCCACGGTGCCCGTGCTGGTCCTGCCCGACGGCCAAGTGCTGGACCAGAGCCTGGACATCATGCTGTGGGCTCTGCAGCGGCATGACCCTGGGCACTGGCTGGTGCCGCAAATCGGCTCGCTGGAGACCATGCTGGCTCTGATCACGCGCTTCGATGAGGGCTTCAAGCAGCACCTGGACCGCTACAAATACCCGGGGCGTTATGCCGGTGCCGTGGCGGAGAACCATCGCGATGCAGGTGCTGCCTATCTCGCGCAGCTCGAGGAACAGCTGGGTGCTGACCGCCACCCTCTGGTAGGCCATTTATTCGGCAGCCAGGTTTCGCTCGCCGACATGGCGATCGCGCCCTTTGTGCGGCAATTTGCGCAGACCGACAGGAGCTGGTTCGACGCGCAACCCTGGCCAAAATTGCAGGCCTGGCTGGCGGCGTTCATCGGCTCGGACAGCTACGCGCAAACCATGCAGAAATTCCCGCCTTGGGTGGCCGGCAGTCCAGGCGTATATTTCCTGAAAACAGAGATGCTATTAAATAAGTAGCTGCTAGCGAAATAGCTATAAGGGCTGAAGGCCAATTTGGCCAATAAAAAAGCCCGCAGACCATAGCCAGCGGGCTCGGGGCTGAGCCGGGCAAGGCCTAGTGCATTGTTGCACTCTATCTGGCACTTAAAACCGCGTCTTTTCGCCCAGGGCGTTGTTGCACATCCGCGCGATACCTACGGGTATCGCTGTGGTTTGCGCCTAGCCCTGAGCAAAAATCCATCGGTTTTAAATCTGCCATCAAGAATGCAACACT
>JBKJZS010000412.1:0-4906 GCA_046714915.1 Polaromonas sp.
GGCAGTGCCGCGGCATGCTGAAGACCGGGCCGCGCTGCTCGTCGGGCCTGGCGCTGCAGAAAAAGCTGGGTTTTGTCACACGTGAGCCGCGTTGGGCAGTTGCCCATAAATACCCGGCGCAAGAGCAGATAACCACGGTGCTGGCCATCGACGTGCAGGTGGGCCGCACCGGCAAGCTGACGCCGGTGGCCAAGCTGGCGCCGGTATTTGTCGGTGGCGTGACTGTGACCAACGCGACCTTGCACAACGAGGACGAGGCCCGCCGCAAGGACGTGCGGGTCGGTGACACCGTGATCGTGCGCCGTGCAGGAGATGTGATACCTGAAGTGGTGAGCGTGCTGCTGGACAAGCGCGTGCATGACGCGCCGCAGTTCACGATGCCGCGCCAGTGCCCGGTCTGCGGATCGGATGCCGTTCGCGAAGAGGGCGAGGCCGACTACCGTTGCACCGGTGGCCTGTTCTGTGGCGCCCAGCGCAAGGAAGCCATCCTGCATTACGCGCATCGCCGTGCTGTCGAGGTTGAAGGCTTGGGCGACAAGCTGGTCGAGCAACTGATCGATGCCAATGTGATCCGCACCTTGCCGGATCTGTACCGCCTCGGGCTGACGGCGCTGGCCAGCCTGGATCGCATGGCCGACAAGTCAGCCAACAACCTGCTGGAGGCGCTGGAAAAATCCAAGGCCACGACCCTGCCGCGCTTTCTGTTCGGCCTGGGCATTCGGCATGTCGGCGAAGCCACCGCCAAGGAGCTGGCGCGCCATTTCGGCAGGCTCGACGCCGTCATGGACGCGACAGAGGAGCAACTGCTGGCAGTCAATGACGTGGGCCCCATCGTCGCCAAAAGCATACGGACCTTCTTCGACCAGCTGCACAACCGCGAAGTGGTTGAGCAGTTGCGTGCCTGCGGCGTGACCTGGGGCGAAAGTGAACCGGCTGCGCGGGCACCCCAACCCCTGTCCGGTAAAACCTTCGTCATCACCGGTACCCTGCCCACGCTGAGCCGCGACGAAGCCAAGGACCGGGTCGAAGCGGCGGGGGGGAAGGTGGCGGGTTCGGTCAGCAAGAAGACCGATTACGTGGTGGCCGGGGCCGAGGCTGGGAGCAAGCTGGTCAAGGCGCAAGCGCTGGGGGTCGCCGTCATCGATGAAGCGGCCTTGCTGACGCTGCTGGCTTCGACGCCCGATTAAGCCCCCGCTGGCATTCAGGCCAGCCGGCGACTGTTTACATGGCGTTACCGTGCTTTGCACACCAGACGTCAGGTCACCAGCGAGAGTCGAACGTTAAGCTCGAAACACCAGGAGCTTTTCATGAAGTACACCCGTTTTTCCGGTTTGCTGGCCATGGCCGGCATGGCCGCTTTGTTGTCCGGCTGCGTGGTGGCACCGATAGGGCCACACCCTGTTGGCGTCTACCCGGCTTACCCTTCTGTTTACGTGGAGCCGGCGCCCCTCGTCATCGTGCCTGGATTCCGTCACCACGGCCATCGAGGCTATCGCGGCCACGGCCACGGGCACTGGCGTTAAGTCAGCGGCCATTGCAGTAGCCGCCTGCATAAACGGTTTTGCGCTGCGATAATTGGCGCATGACCATTCGTGAAATCCTCAAAATGGGCGACCCGCGCCTGCTGCGGATGGCGCTACCCGTCATGGAACTCGACACCGACGCGCTGCATCGGCTGGTGTCCGACATGTTCGACACCATGCACGCCGTCAACGGTGCCGGCCTGGCCGCGCCGCAAATCGGCGTGGATTTGCAGTTGGTGATTTTTGGTACCGACCAGGTTAACCCGCGTTACCCGGACGCACCGCTGGTGCCACGCACCGTGCTGCTGAACCCTGTCATCACGCCTTTGTCGGATGAGGAGGAAAACGGCTGGGAAGGCTGTCTGTCGGTGCCAGGCCTGCGCGGCCTGGTGCCGCGCTTCTCGCGGATTCGTTACACCGGTTTCGATCAATACGGTGATCCGATTGACCGAACGGTGGACGGCTTTCATGCCCGGGTGGTGCAGCACGAGTGTGACCACCTGATCGGCATGCTTTACCCGATGCGAATCAGGGATTTCACGCAGTTCGGCTTCACCGAGGTCTTGTTCCCGGGGCTGGACGACTTGTCCGACGACTGACAGCACGGGCTGACAGGCGCTCCGAGCCTAGTGAGCCCGGGTACCCGGCCGGTCCGCCGGCAATTTGATGTCCTGCCCTGAGCCCAGTACGGAGCGCCACCACTGCGCCGACCCATCCGGCGGCACCACCGATGCGCTCACTGTGTCAAGCGTGAGGTAGTCAATCGTGACGCGGCGGCGGTAACGCCCCACGTCTTCGCCGGCCATTTCTATCAGCGGGCGCGTTGCGCCCTGGCTTTGCATTCGCAGTTGCCCTGGTGCTGCACCGGCCTTGACCAGTGCCGCCCGCACAGCGATGGCCCGGCGGTCCCCCATCAACCAATAGAAACGGTGGCTGCCAGTGCCGTAACTGTGGCCGGATATCACGGCAACCATGTCGGGGTGGGCGACCAGGTAGGCCGCATGGGCGCGCAGCATCTGCGAATAACAGTCGGGCAGCAGCCAGTTGTCAGGCTCGAAAAATACCTGGTGAGCCAGCGGGCGGCCGTCGCCAGCGCAGGCGCCGGATGTTCGCAAATCCTGTTCGCGGGCCAGGATAGTCAGTGTCTTGTGGGGCACGGAAAACTCCTCGTTTTATTTAGATAGGTGTCGGAATGGATGTCTGAATTTTTGTGGGCCCGGCTAGAACTCCTATCAAATTTGACCGGGGGAAGCCATTCTGAACGTGAAGTTGTCTGTTGTCTATCGCACATTGCGATGACAGACAGGCCCCTCGTAATATTAATTTATTACATTAAAAAAACATCTTAACTTATTGATTTATATCAATAAAATATAAAATGCTTAACGAATTCTAGTTTGTCAGGGGCAGGTGGCCCGGCGCGCAGCAACAGATAGCAGCAGCACTTACACGTAACTTACGGGGGCAGGCAGGGGCGATGAAAACCGCCAAAACCGCCCGCTGAACTGCGAGCCTGCTGTTCAGTCAGGCCGCGAGGGCTTCCAGCAGCTCGGTCTCAATCGCAATCTGGGCCTTGTTCTGCTGCAGTTCCGGCCCGTCGATCAGGAAGGTGTCCTCGACGCGTTCGCCCAGGGTGGTGACTTTGGCAAGCTGAAGGTTGATGCGGTGGCGCGCCAGCACGCGGGCAATGGAATACAGCAAACCCACGCGGTCGCTGGCCGACACGCTGAGCAGCCAGCGCTGGGCTTTTTCGTCGGGGCGCAGATCCACGCGGGGCGCGATCGGGAAACTTTTGACGCGGCGCGAGACCCGGCCTTTGCCGGGGGGCGGCAGCGGGCCGCTTTCTTCAATGGTGCGGCCCAACTCGGCTTCGACCATGCCTACCAGTTCGCGGTAATGGTCGGCCAGCGTGGGGCTGACCACCTGGAAGGTATCGAGTGCGTAGCCGTTTCTGGCTGTGTGCACCTTGGCGTCGAGAATGCTGAAGCCCGCTTCGTCAAAATAGCCGCAAATGCGCGCGAACAGATCGGGCGCATCGGGGGTGTAAACCAGCACCTGCATGCCTTCACCCGCTGACGAACGGCGGGCGCGTACGATGACCTTTGCTTTCCCGACATGCCGCGACAAATGGCGGGCGTGCCAGGCAATGTCACCCGCCTCATGGCGCATAAAGTAGCTCACGTCCAGCGTGTCCCAGAGGGCCTTGTGCGCCTCAAAAGGCTCGGCGTGCAGCGCCAGCGTGGTCAGCGCCTCGCGCTTGCGGGACTCGACTTCAGCATCCGCATCGGGGGCTCGTCCACCCAGCACGCGTAGCGCGTAACGGTAAAGATCTTCCAGCAGTTTGCCCTTCCAGGCATTCCACACCTTGGGGCTGGTGCCCCGGATGTCGGCCACCGTCAGCAGGTACAGGGCGGTCAGGTAGCGCTCGTTGCCGACGCGTTTGACAAAAGCTGCAATGACCTGAGGGTCGCTCAGGTCTTCTTTCTGGGCAACACGGCTCATGATGAGGTGCTCGCGCACCAGGAACTCGACCAGCTGGGCGTCTTCGGTGGCAATGCCGTGCTGACGGCAAAACACCCGGACGTCCCGGCAACCGAGCTCGGAGTGATCGCCGCCGCGGCCTTTGGCAATATCGTGGAAGAGCGCGGCGATGTACAGAATCCAGGGCTTGTCCCAGCCAGAGGCGAGTTGCGAACACGACGGGTATTCATGCGCGTGTTCAGCCATGAAAAAGCGCCGCACATTGCGCAGCACCATCAGGATGTGCTGGTCTACGGTGTAGACATGGAACAGGTCGTGCTGCATCTGCCCGACAATTTTTCGGAACACCCACAAATAACGACCCAGCACCGAGGTCTGGTTCATGAGGCGCATCGCGTGCGTGATGCCCGAGGGCTGCTGCACGATCTGACGGAAGCTGTCACGGTTCACCGGGTCGCGCCTGAATCTGGCGTCCATCACACTGCGCGCGTTGTACAGCGCACGCAAGGTTCGCGCCGACAGACCCTTGATACCCAACGTGGTCTGGAACAGCAAAAAAGTCTCAAGAATGGCATGCGGCTCACGCACATACAGATCGTCGCTGGCTACTTCGATCATGCCGGCCTTGTCGAAAAACCGTTCGTTGATGGGGCGCAGCGGCCAGGTGTTGGGGTTGAGCCGCTCTTCAATATTGAGCAGCAAAATCTGGTTGAGCTGCGTCACCGCCTTGGCCGCCCAGTAGTAGCGCTTCATGAGCGCCTCGCTGGCGCGGCGTGGCAGTTTGCTGCCGTCATCGGCCTGCATCGAGTAGCCGAAAGACTCTGCCACGGCGGTCTGCAGGTCAAACACCAGGCGGTCTTCACGCCGCCCGGCAATCAGGTGCAGGCGGGCGCGTATCAGGC
>JBKJZS010000413.1:0-2075 GCA_046714915.1 Polaromonas sp.
TTGATGAGGCTTTGACGTATGTGATTTCCATGGGTGTGGTGGTGCCGGGCAGTGCCGCCACCTACAAACCCAAGTAACTCCCCTCCCGCAGCGCGCGAGCGCACTCAAGCACAAGTACAAAGTACAAGTACAAGCGAATTATTTATGTCTTCCCAAATGCGATCAAATTATTGCGGTCTGGTGACCGAAAGCCTGATGGGCCAAACCGTCAGTCTGTGTGGCTGGGTGAATCGCCGGCGCGACCACGGCGGCGTGATCTTTATCGATCTGCGTGACCGCGAGGGTTATGTGCAAGTCGTGTGCGACCCTGACCGTGCCGATATGTTCAAAACGGCCGAAGGCGTGCGCAATGAATTTTGCGTCCAGATCAAGGGGCTGGTTCGCGCGCGTCCGGAAGGCACGGTCAACGAGGCACTGAAAAGCGGCAGGATCGAAGTGTTGTGCCATGAGCTGACGGTGCTCAACCCCAGCGTCACACCGCCGTTCCAGCTTGATGATGACAATCTGTCCGAGACCACGCGCCTGACCCATCGCGTGCTGGATCTACGTCGACCCTACATGCAGAACAACCTGATGCTGCGCTACCGCGTATCCATGGAAACCCGCAAGTTCCTTGATGCAAACGGGTTCATTGATATCGAAACGCCGATGCTCACCAAGAGCACGCCCGAGGGCGCGCGCGACTACCTGGTGCCCAGCCGTGTCAATGCGGGTCAGTTTTTTGCGCTGCCGCAAAGTCCCCAGCTCTTCAAGCAGTTGCTGATGGTGGCGGGTTTTGATCGTTACTATCAGATCACCAAATGTTTTCGCGACGAAGACCTGCGTGCCGACCGTCAGCCCGAGTTCACGCAAATCGATATCGAGACCTCCTTCATGGGCGAGCAGGAAATTCGCGACATGTTCCAGGGCATGATCAGCAACATCTTCAAGACCGTGCTGGGTGCCGACCTGGGCGAGTTCCCGGTGATGTCCTACCAGGATGCCATCCACCGCTACGGCTCCGACAAGCCGGACCTGCGTGTCAACCTCGAGTTCACCGAACTGACCGACGTCATGGCTGGCGTGGACTTCAAGGTGTTCAGCGCGCCGGCGACCACGCCGGGCGGGCGCGTGGTGGCGCTGCGCGTGCCCGGCGGCTCCGAGATGAGCCGCGGCGAGATTGACGGCTACACCGAGTTCGTCAAGATTTACGGCGCCAAAGGCCTGGCCTGGATCAAGGTCAACGATGCGGGCAAGGGCCGCGAGGGTCTGCAAAGCCCGATCGTCAAAAACATCCACGATGCCGCCATTGCCGACATTCTCAAGCGCACCGGCGCTCAAAATGGTGACCTGATTTTCTTTGGCGCCGACAAGGCCAAAGTCGTCAATGACAGCATCGGTGCGCTGCGCCTCAAAGTCGGCCTCAGCGCGTTCGGCAAGAAAGCCGGCCTGTTCACGGCCGGCTGGAAACCGCTCTGGGTGGTTGACTTTCCGATGTTCGAATTTGACGAAGAAGGTCAGCGCTGGAGTGCGGTGCACCACCCGTTCACGGCGCCCAAAGACGGCCATGAGGACTGGATGGACACCGACCCCGGCAAATGCATCTCCAAGGCCTACGACATGGTTCTCAACGGCTGGGAACTCGGCGGCGGTTCGGTCCGGATTCACCGCGCCGAGGTCCAGAGCAAGGTCTTCGATGCGCTGAAAATCGGGCCTGAAGAAGCACAGGAGAAATTCGGCTTCCTGCTGGACGCGCTGCAGTATGGCGCGCCGCCGCACGGCGGGCTGGCCTTTGGCCTGGACCGCATCGTGACCATGATGACGGGCGCAGAGTCCATCCGCGACGTGATTGCTTTCCCCAAGACCCAGCGCGCGCAGTGCCTGCTGACACATGCGCCCAGCCCGGTCGACGAGAAGCAGCTGCGCGAGCTGCATATCCGGCTGCGCGGGACGACCACGGCCTGAACAGATGTCATCCCGGGCTGGACCCGGGACCCATGGTGGCCCGCAGATGCCCCGCCCCTTCAAGATCCCGCAGTCGGTCCTGGTGGTGATCCACACCCCCGCACTCGACGTGCTGCTGATCAACCGTGCCG
>JBKJZS010000414.1:0-5933 GCA_046714915.1 Polaromonas sp.
GGCCACACCGTGCGCACGCGCCGCCCAGCCTATGCTCTGGCCATGGTTGCCGCGTGTGGCGCTGATGACTTCGGCCGGCAACTCGCCCCGCTGTTTAAGCGCGTCAAAGTAAGTCAGCCCGCCGCGAATTTTGAATGCGCCAACCGGCGTGTGGTTCTCGTGCTTGATCCAGCAGTCGGTGCCCAGCCGCTGGCTGGACAGGCCCCAGCGGTACTGCGGCGTCGCCTGGAATTCGCGGTAGACAAGGCGGGCTGCGTCTTCAATATCCTGAAGACCAGGCAAGGGACTGGCCGCGCCGGCGCCCGGGACGGGTGTGTCTTCGCTGCGTAAAACGGCGCTCATGGCCCGGCCTTTTTTGTTCGGCCCAGCGCCAAGCTTTGCAGCTGCGGCAGGAAGCACCGGCCAGACATCTAGGCGCCCTTCGATTCCAGCGTCACCCAGCCGCGCGGCGTTTGCAGCGTTGCCATGAGATTGGGTAAGCCTTGCGTCACAGTGACGCCGGTCAGCCCGAGGGCAGCCCAGGCCGCCGCCAGTTTGTCGGGGCGCGGGTGGCTGACCTGCAGCGTTTCAAGTGTCGCGCCCGAGGGCTCCATCGCATCGACTGGATGGTCCGCGCGCGCCGGGTCTCCGGAGGCGTCGCCCCATTGGATCAGCGTTGGCAGGCCACCGTAGAAAAGCCGCTGGCCATCGTCGCGCACGGTGATGCGCCACTTCAATAAAGCGCTAGCGCTTCTGCGAGAAGCCTGCACCACCTGGCCCCGGTCCAGCCCCAGGTCGGCGAGCGCCTTGACCGCCGAGACCACCCCCGAAACGCTGGCGACAAAGTGAATCAGCTGCGGTCCTTCCTTGGCCACCCGGGCCTGCAGCAGTTTGTCGTCCATGTCAAACCAGCGCTGGGTACCCGGCGCGTGGGTTGGCCTGACGCCAGGCTGGATCGCAATGATTTCGAAATAAGTGCGCGGGAAAGCCGCACCGGCCACACTGAACAGGCAGTTGTGCGTGCCCATCAGCGGGTGCTCGCCGCCCGGCTCGGGCGTGATGCCCAGCGTTGCTTCGCACCACTGCACGCCTTGCGTCAGGCTGTCGGCCATGACAACCAGATGGTCGACTTGTGCTTTCATCACCGCATCTCCCCGGGTGGCCTGCTCACAGATTGACCGAGCCGTCGATGCAGGTGACTGATTCACCGCCGACCCAGACCTGGCCTGTATTTGCCGAAGCGGCTTGTCCTGGGTCCGTCGAAGCAGCCTCGCGCGCCAGGTAGACGCGGCCGGCGCGGCCCAGGCACGTACCCTGCGCCACCACATAACGCGCGGGCGCATGGCCCTCGGCCATCAGCCATTGCGCCAGGCTGGCGTTCAGGCTGCCGGTGACCGGGTCTTCGTAGATGCCCACCGGTGCAGCAAAGGCCCGCACTTCAAAGTCTGCCCGGTCCGGTTCGGCAGATTCCGCAGGGGCGCCGCGCGCGTTGCCGGTAAACGCCCTGGCTTCCCGGTTGGCGCGCGCTATCAGAACAGGCGCTGGCTGCGCCGGATGGGCGCTGACAACGCCTGTTTTGATGCCAAGGTTTTTCAGCGCCAGATGATCCGGCTCCAGCTGCAGCACGGTGTCGACGCTGTCCAACAGCAGGCCCAGCCAGACCGGCCCGTTGTCGAGCCACTGCGCGGCCAGAATTTGCGGATATTTTGGCGTCCGGCCGCCCCCGGGGTAAATAGCCCCCTCGGGGGGCAGGGAGGACGCGTCAGTGCCGGGCAGGGGGGCGTGTTCCTTCAGGCCCAGGGCCGCTGCCACCTGGGACAGAACGGCGGGGCTGGGTGCGGAGCGTTTGAGCGGCGGTGCGGCAAAGGCCTGGCGTTTGCCTTCGCGCCGGATTTTCACCAGGCCGGCCTGGCACTGCTGCACGATGAAGTCCTGGCTTTTCGGTTGTCCCCCCGCCTGCAGCCAGGCGTGGCAAGTGCCCAGCGTCGGGTGACCGGCAAAAGGCAGCTCGCCGCCCGGCGTGAAGATGCGCACGCTGTAGTCGGCCGACGGATCAAGCGGTGGCAGCACAAACGTGGTTTCCGAGAGGTGGGTCCAGCACGCAAAACGCTGCATCGCCGCGTCATCGAGCCCGCTGCCGTCCAGCACCACGGCCAGCGGGTTGCCGAAGTAGGGCTGGTCGGTGAATACATCGACCTGTTTGAAGAACCTGGTTTTCATGCGATTGGGCTTTTCACTCCACAGTTTCACGACAGTGCCAGGTCCAGCACACCTTTGCTGGCTTGCCGCGCGCTGATGCCTTCGTACCAGCGCTCAACGGCCGGACGGCTCTGGCGCGGCTGCGGCAGGCCAAACCAGCGGTGCACCTCGCAAGCAACCGGAATGTCCGCCATCGTAAAACGCTCGCCAACCATGAAGCGGCGCTGCGCCAGGTGCGCGTCCAGCGTCGCCATCAGTGATTCCACCGCGGCACTGGACTCGGCGATCAACGTGGTATTGCGCTGCTCGGGGGGCGTGCGTATCAGTTGCCAAAATGCGGGGCGGCTGGCCGGGTTCAGGGTGGTCTGCTGCCAGTCCATCCAGCGCTCGGCGTCAAAGCGCTCACGCAAGTCGGTGGGGTACATCGGGCCGGCGGCGTGCGCCGACGCGCCGGGCCGCCCC
The DNA here is from genome assembly GCA_046714915.1 of Polaromonas sp. Lineage (GTDB taxonomy): Bacteria > Pseudomonadota > Gammaproteobacteria > Burkholderiales > Burkholderiaceae_C > Polaromonas. The sequence goes on from JBKJZS010000414.1 coordinate 2,641, forward strand.
CAGCGAGGCGCGACCCCTTCCGGGGGCCGCGAAGCCCACGCGGTGGCGAGCGTGGGGCCGCCATATTTGGCGCACAGGTAACGCACGATCACATTCGACTCCCACAAGACGTAGCCCTCGTCCTCGATCACAGGCACCAGGGAGTTGGGGTTCAGCTGCATGTATTCGGGTGTCTTGACGACGCCGAACAGGCCGCCTGCTTCGGTACGCTGAAAGTCCAGCCCGAGCTCCTGCGCCGTCCAGACCACTTTTTTGACATTGATGGAGCTCATGCGCCCCCAGATTTTTAGCATCTAGCCGGCCTCCACACTGGTCGGTGCGCCTACGGCTCTGGCCCCCGAGGGGGCTGATTTTTCGGGGGGCGGTCCCTCGAAAATCTGGCTCGCCGAACTTTCCGTGGGACGCGTTGTGACCGGGTTGGGCCGGGTCTCCCGAATCGCCGCAGCCAGCGCTGCCACACCGGTGTTGATCTGCTCGACACTCGCCGTGACAAAAGACAGGCGCAGGCTTCTTTCGTCCGCGTTGTGGGCGTAAAACGCAGCGCCCGGCACAAAGGCAACATTTTTCTCGACCGCTTTGGGCAGCAGCTTCACCGCGCTCATGCCCTGGGGCAAACGCGCCCATAAAAACATGCCGCCGTCGGGGGTGTTCCAGCGCACGTCGGCGGGCATTTCGCGCTGCAGCGCTACCAGCATCGCATCGCGCTGCGATTTGTACAGCGCACGTATTGTTGGAATATGGCGGTCCAGAAAACCGTCTTTCATCACCTCGGCAATCATGCGCTGGTTAAAGCCGGGGCTGTGCAGGTCGGCCGCCTGCTTGGCCTGCAGCAGCTTGGGGTACAGCGCCTTGGGCGCCACCAGAAATCCCAGCCGCAAACCGGGCGCCAGCACTTTGGAAAACGAGCCCAGATAAAGACAACCGTCCGGGTTGCGCGCGCTCAAAGGCAACGGTGGGGGCGCGTCAAACCACAGGTCGCCGTAAGGGTTGTCTTCAACAACCGGCAGGCCAAGCTGGGCGGCACGGGCTGACAGTGCGGCGCGGCGTGCTTCGGTCATGGTGCGGCCGGTCGGGTTCTGGAAGTTGGGCAGGAGGTAGGCAAACCTGGCGCCCTTGGCCTTGCGTACCAGGTCATCGACGTCAATGCCTTCGTCATCGCTGATCACACTCACCACCTCGGGCTCCATCGGCGCGAAGGCCTGCAGCGCGCCCAGGTAGGTCGGCGTTTCCACCAGAATCGGGCTGCCCTTGTCGATCAGCACCTTGGCCAGCAGGTCCAGGCCCTGCTGCGAGCCGGTGGTGATCAGGACCTGCGCGGGGTCCACCTGCCACGGCAGGCGTGCTGCCACCATCTCGCGCAAGGGGCCATAGCCTTCGCTGGCGGCGTATTGCAGCGCGGCGCGGCCATCCTCGCGCAGCACTTTGGCGCAGGCCTCGGCAAATGCAGCGACCGGAAAGGTTTTTGGCGAGGGCAGGCCTCCGGCAAAGCTGATGATGCCGGGCTTCTCGGTGATCTTGAGGATCTCGCGGATCACTGAAGGGTTCATTTTTTCTGCGCGTGCGGCCAGGGTCCAGTTCATGGTTGGTCTTTCAGGGTGCTTCTTTGTTGTCGCTCAGTCCAGGATAAACAGTTTCGCACTTTTGAGTGCGGCCGAGCGGTGCACTTGCGCTGGGGCCGACTGCGGCGTTTTCGTGCTTCATCCCGTTCGGGCTCTTTTTTTCTCAGTGCGCAGGCTGGTTGACCGGCATTTTCTTGCCAATAAACACCGCGGCGATCACGGCCAGGCCAAAGCCCACCGTCACCGCGTCCAGGCTCTCGCCGAGCAGCGGCACGGCAAAAAGCATCGATAAAAACGGCTGCACCAGCTGCACCTGGCTGACCCGCACCGTGCCGCCCAGCGCCAGACCGCGGTACCACGCAAAAGACCCCAGCCACATCGAGAACACCGCCAGATAGGCAAAGCCCCACCAGGCGCTGGCTTTCAGCGGCGCCTGCGGCCAGCTGACAAATGCCAGCGGCAGCGTCAGCGGCAAAGAGAGCACCAGCGCCCAGCAAATCACATGCTCGGCACGCAGCTGCTGCGACAGCCGCGCACCATAGGCGTAACCCACCGCGGCGCACAGCATGGCGGCCAGCAGCAACAGGTCGGCAAAATGAACCGCCAGGCCCCCGGCGGCGCTACCCGCGCGCAGCACGGCAAAGGCCACCACCAGGGCGCTGCCCAGGGCCGCGCACAACCAGAAGCCCGAGGACGGGCGCTGACGGTGCAGCAGCGCGCCCACCGCCGCTGTGGCCAGCGGCAGCACGCCCACGATCACGCTCGCATGCACGGCTTCAACATAGCGCATGGCAATCGAGGTCAACAGCGGAAAGCCAAACACCACACCGCCGGCAGTGATGGCCAGCGGCCACCAGTGCTGGCGCTGCGGCAGCGGCGCCCGCGTGGCCAGCAGAAACACGGCTGACAGGGCGGCGGCAACGACGGCCCGGCCCAGCGCAATGAAGACGCCCGACATCTGTGGCGCATTGACGCTGCCCACGGCCAGGCGCGTCATCGGCAGCGTGACCGAAAAAATCACAATGCCCAGCAAGCCGAGCCAGAGGCCTTGGTTGATTTGCGAAGTGGGCGTGGGCTGTTTCATAGAAAGAGCATCCAGATCGGCGTCGCCGCCAGCACCAGTGCCATGCCACGGTTAAACCACAGCAACCGGCGGCCCGAGCCTGACGGGCCGGCCAGCCAGTCGCGCAGCAGTGAACCGACCAGCGCATAAGTGAGGTTGCTGGCAAAGGCGTAGAGCAGCATCACGGGCAGCACCACGGCAAAGCGCAAGCCGGGGTCGGCACGCCCGGCAATCCAGCCGCTGACGATGCTGAGGGCCAGCATCCACGCCTTGATATTCACAAACTGAAGCGCCGCGCCCTGCCAGAAGCCCACGTTCAGTCGAGCCGTATCGGCCTTCAAATTAATGGGCAAGTTAATGGGGGTCAGATTCCAATTTCGTTCGAGCGTTAAACGTTCGCGCCATCCCGCCTCCGGCTGGATACGAATTGGGAATCTGACCCCCATTAATTTGAAGGCCAGCCACAGCAGGTAGGCGACGCCGGCTGTCTTGACGACCCAGCCCAGCAGGGGCACGGCCAGCAACAGTCCGCCCAGGCCCAGGGCGCAGAGCGTCAGCAGCGCGCCCCAGCCGACGGGCACGGCGCAGACAAAGGGCAAGGCGTGCCTGAGGCCATGGTTGGCCGCCAGGGCCGTGGACAGCGTGGTGTTGGGCCCGGGCGAAAAGCTCAT
>JBKJZS010000415.1:0-2074 GCA_046714915.1 Polaromonas sp.
GGTCGGGACGTGGTTCAAAGCGGTTGTCAAAGCGTGGCACGTAACGTGACAGCTCGGTCAGCGCCATTTCATACACCCCTCGCTTGAACTCCACCACCACATCCAGCGGCACCCAATAGTCATTCCAGCGCCAGGCGTCGAACTCCGGATGGTCGGTCGCGCGCAGGTTCAGGTCCCAGTCGTGACCGACCAGATGCAACAGGAACCAGATTTGTTTCTGGCCTTTGTAATGTCCGCGCGCATCGCGGCGGATAAACCGGTCAGGCACCTCATAGCGCAACCAGTCCCGGGTCCGGGCAAGCACCTGCACATGTTGCGGCATCAGCCCCACTTCTTCGTGCAGTTCGCGGAACATGGCTTGCTCGGGATTTTCACCCCGATCAATGCCACCCTGCGGAAACTGCCAAGAGTGGGTACGGATACGCTTGCCCCAAAATACCTGACTTCTCTGGTTGAGCAAGATGATGCCGACGTTGGGCCTGAAGCCGTCCCGGTCGAGCATAATCAAACCTCAAAATTTTTTAACTGAGTCCATTATGCACAGCGACGGCCTTCTAGCCAAGCTAGTGCAAGGCGCACCGCGCCGACTCCAGTCCCCCAACCCGAATAAAGCCCATGAAAGCCTCCCAGTTCTTCATTTCCACGCTCAAGGAGGCACCTGCCGATGCAGAGGTAGCCAGCCACCGGCTGATGATGCGCGCCGGCATGATCAAAAAGCTGGGGGCTGGCATTTACAACTACATGCCCATGGGTTTGCGGGTGATTCGCAAAGTCGAGGCGATTGTTCGCGAGGAAATGAACCGCGCTGGCGCCGTAGAGCTGAGCATGCCGGTGGTCCAGCCGGCCGAGCTCTGGCAGGAAACCGGCCGCTTTGAAAAAATGGGTCCCGAGTTGCTGCGCCTCAAGGATCGCCATGGCCGCGATTTCGTGGTGCAGCCGACCAGCGAAGAGGTCATCACCGACGTGATGCGGCAGGACATCAAGAGCTACAAGCAGCTGCCCAAAAACCTGTACCAGATCCAGACCAAGTTCCGCGACGAGCGCCGTCCGCGCTTTGGCCTGATGCGCGGGCGCGAATTCATCATGAAAGACGCCTACAGCTTCGACCGCGACCAGGCTGCGGCCAAGGCCAGCTACCAGGTCATGGCAGCCGCTTACCGCCGGATTTTTGACCGCTTCGGCTTGAGCTACCGCGCAGTGGCGGCCGACAGCGGCGCCATCGGTGGCGACCTCAGCGAAGAGTTTCAGGTGATTGCCGCAACCGGCGAAGACGCGATTGTTTATTGCCCCGACAGCGACTACGCAGCCAACATGGAAAAGGCCGAAGCGCTGGCGCCTCAGGGTACCCGCAAGGGGGCATCGCAGGTCATGACCCAAACGCCGACCCCCGGTAAGGCCACCTGCGCCGATGTGGCCGAGCTGCTGGGCATACCGCTGCAAACTACTGTCAAGTCGCTGGTGTTGGCGACTGATCAGATCAACGAGGCCGGCAAGATTGTCAAAACACAGGTCTGGCTGCTACTCCTGCGGGGCGACCACGACATGAATGAAGTCAAGGTGGGCAAGGTACCCGGCCTGGTCGGCTTCCGTTTTGCCACGAGCGCGGAAATTGAAGACCATTTTGGCTGCAAGCCCGGCTTTTTGGGCCCGCTGAATCTTCAAAAACCGGTGAGGCTGGTGGTCGACCGCGAAGTGGCCATGATGAGCGATTGGGTCTGCGGCGCCAATGAAGTGGACTTTCACGTCACCGGTGTCAACTGGGGCCGCGATCTTTCTGATCCAGACTTGGTGGCCGACCTTCGCAATGTAGTGGCGGGCGACGCCTCACCTGACGGCAAAGGCGCGCTGGTGATTGAACGCGGCATCGAAGTCGGCCATGTGTTCTACCTCGGAACCAAATACAGCCAGGCCATGAATGCGACCTTCCTCGGTGAAAACGGCAAACCGCAGTTCCTCGAGATGGGCTGCTACGGCATCGGCATCACGCGCCTGCCCGCTGCAGCCATTGAACAAAACCACGACGATCGCGGCATCATCTGGCCAGATTCGATTGCTCCCTTTACCGTGGTGCTCT
>JBKJZS010000416.1:0-2099 GCA_046714915.1 Polaromonas sp.
AGCTTGCCCAGTTGAATCATGCCGATGCCGCTGCTCAGGCCAACAAAGGTGTTGCCGCCACCCAGGGGGCTGGCAGTAGGTGCGCCGCCGTTGTCGTCAACACGGACACGGGTGTCGAACTGGAAAACAGCTCTCAGGCCGCCACCGAGGTCCTCGGTGCCGCCGATGATGAAGCGTGAGGAACCGTCAGCAACGCTCAGGCCATTGCCATTGACGGCAGGAGCTGCGGCGCCGGAATATTTGGTATGTGCAACGCCGCCTTTGATATTGCCGGACAGGGTCACTGAAGACTGAGCGAAAGCGCCAACAGCTGCAAATGCAGCCAGAGCAACTAGGGATTTTTTCATTGCGAGTTTCTCCAAGGTTAAACATAGGGCTCCAGGATTTGGATCCCCGGGCCAACCTCCATTTAGGAAGTTGTATGTATTGCACCAGAGGCGGGAAGCTTTCGCAAAGAAATCAGCCTGCTAAATGCATTTTCGTTGCACCCCTGCAACAAATGCCGGTGCTGCCATTTGTCCTATAAGTAAAAAGGACCCATTTGCTGTCACGCTGTTTGACGTAATCATTATCAATCACTATGATTAAACGATTGATTCCGTAATTCATGACACCCCTCGTTTGGGCTGAGGTATATCGTTCGGGCTGAGGTGTCGAAGCCTCAACCCATCGATACCTTAGGGCGAACGGTACTGGGAACGGTAGTGAAGCACTTGTAATGATTTATGAAAGTCTCAATAGAATCAAGCGCCCTCGGGAAGGGCTGCACTTGGTGGGTTCCGCATAGGGTTCAAGGAGTAGAAATCAGTCATGGCACAGACAGAAACCAAAGTACTTACCGCTCATGTTCCACTGCCGCTGGCCAACAAGGTCGATCAGATGGCCGCTCGTTTTGATCGGTCCCGCGGCTGGATCATGAAGCAGGCGCTAGCGGCGTGGATAGCCCAGGAGGAAGAGCGGAGTCGCTTGACGCTTGAGGCGTTGGCCGATGTGAACACTGGACGCATCCTTGACCATCAGGCCGTGCAAGCGTGGGCTGACAGCCTGAGTACCGATACCCCGTTGCCGGTGCCGCGTTGATGGAGTTGAAGTGGACGAGCAAGGCGCTGTCCGATCTGTCGCGGCTTTATGAGTTTCTGGCACCTGTCAACGGGGTAGCGTCGGCGCGCATTGTGCAGTCCCTTGCAGGTGCGCCGGTCAAGCTGTTGGAGAATCCGCGTATCGGTAAAAGGCTCGAGGAGTTCGAGCCGCGCGAGGTACGCCGAATTCTCGTCGGGCATTACGAAGTGCGCTACGAGATTCATGAGTCAACCATTTACGTGCTGCGGTTGTGGCACGCGCGCGAGGATCGTTAAGATGGATGTCCTGCTCAATGCCGCCGACAGTGCCCTGCGCACCCTGTTTGCCAAACCGCGCGCGAGTCGGACTTGCCCGACCGTGCCTGGACAAAAAACAGAACTGAGCGCCCCTGACAAAGCGCGGGCTGGGGCGCTGATGCGCGTGAACCACGTCGGTGAGGTCTGTGCCCAGGCGCTTTACGCCTCGCAGGCATTGAGCACCCGCAATCCAGCCTTGCGCCAGCATTTCATCGAGGCCAGCCGGGAAGAGGGTGACCACCTGGCCTGGACTCGGGAGCGGCTGGACGAGCTGGGCGCCCGGCCTTCACTGCTCAATCCGCTGTGGTACGCGGGTGCTTTCGGGCTGGGCTTGCTGGCGGGACGGCTGGGTGACAGGGCCAGCCTGGGTTTTGTGGTGGAAACCGAGCGCCAGGTCGAAGCCCATCTGGCCAGCCACCTGGAGCGTTTGCCGGAGGGCGACCATGCTTCGCGCGCCATCGTGGCGCAAATGAAAGACGACGAAGCGCGTCACGCGCAAGAAGCGCAGAGTGCCGGGGCGTTTGAGTTGCCCGGACCTGTCAAGTCGCTGATGAGGGCCTCGGCCAAAGTCATGACGACGACCGCGCATTACATTTGAATCTCTAGTGTAGTGTTGCATTCTTGATGGCACATTTAAAACCGATGGATTTTTGCTCAGGGCTAGGCGCAAACCACAGCGATACCCGTAGGTATCGCGCGGATTTGCAACAACGCCCTGGGCGA
>JBKJZS010000417.1:0-2561 GCA_046714915.1 Polaromonas sp.
CTCAGCTGCCTGACCACCATGGTCGGGCAGCACCCCGGAGCAATTGCATTCTAATGCACCCGGCGGCACCGTCCCGTCAGCCTGCCTGCCAGCAGGGTTGTTGCAATGCCGGCTATGCTTGCCGCCATCATTTCCGAGAAAACGATGAACAAATGAATGCCTTGTTTGATTTTTCTGCCGCTGGTGTGTCGGCGCTGGCGCGGGCCGATGTCGTCCGCGCGCTTGACGAAGACATCGGGGCGGGCGATCTGACCGCCGGACTGGTAGACCCTGGGCAGCGCAGCCACGCCCGGGTGCTGGCGCGGGAAGCCGCGGTGATTTGCGGCCTGCCCTGGGTGGAGGCGACGCTGCAGCAGCTGGACCCGCAGGCCGAACTCATCTGGCACCTGCGCGACGGTCAGCATTGTCGCGCCAACCAGGTCATCCTGGAGATCTAGGGCCGGTCGCGCGCGCTGCTCAGCGCCGAGCGGACTTTGCTCAATTTTTTGCAGCTGCTCAGCGCCGTCGCCACGCAAACCGCGGCTTACGTCCAGGCCGTGCAGCGCGTGCCGGGGAATCGGGCAAAAATCATTGACACCCGCAAAACCCTGCCCGGCCTGCGGCTGGCGCAAAAATATGCGGTGCGCTGCGGCGGCGGCAGCAACCACCGCATCGGTCTCTACGACGCGGTGCTGATCAAGGAAAATCACATTGCGGCCGCCGGCGGCATTGCAGCGGTTTTGCAGCGCGCCGCCCAGGTGGCAAGCCAGGCGGCTTTTGTCGAGATCGAAGTCGAAACCCTGGCCCAGCTGCAGAAAGCACTGGAGGCCGGCGCCAAAATGATTCTGCTTGACAACATGGACCTGGCGCAGCTGCGCGAAGCAGTGCGCATCACGGCCGGCCGCGCGATTCTGGAAGTCTCGGGCGGCGTGGGGCTGGACACGGTGGCCGGCATTGCCGCCACCGGGGTGGACCGCATCTCGATCGGCGCCCTGACCAAAGACATCCAGGCGGTTGATTTTTCCATGCGTATTGCACAACTGTGATATCGCCCATGAGTAACGTACAAAACCTGCTTCAATCCCTGATCCGGATCGACTACGAGCAGCCGGCCTGCCCAACCCGCCAGGCCTGGGCGCGGGTGCCGGTGGAGCCGCCGCCCGATCAGCGTGCGGCGCTCAAGGACCAGATCCGCCACCTTCTCAAAGAGCGCAACGCGGTGATGGTGTCGCACTACTACGTGCACCCGGACTTGCAGGACCTTGCCGAAGAAACCGGCGGGCTGGTCAGCGATTCGCTGGAGATGGCGCGTTTCGGACGTGACCATGCGGCGACCACGCTGGTGGTTTCGGGCGTGCGTTTCATGGGCGAAACCGCCAAGATTCTTTCGCCCGACAAACGTGTGTTGATGCCCGACCTCGATGCGACCTGTTCGCTGGACCTGGGTTGCCCCATCGACGAATTCAGCGCGTTCTGCGACGCCCACCCCGATCGTACCGTGGTGGTCTACGCCAATACCAGTGCCGCCGTGAAGGCGCGCGCCGACTGGCTGGTGACCTCCAGCTGCGCACTGGACATTGTGCGGGCGCTGAAAGACCAGGGCCAAAAAATCCTGTGGGCACCCGACAAACACCTTGGCGGCTACATCCAGCGTGAAACCGGCGCCGACATGCTGATGTGGAACGGCAGTTGCATCGTGCACGACGAGTTCAAGGCGTTCGAGCTGGAAGCGCTCAAAAAAGAACACCCGAGGGCCAAGGTGCTGGTGCACCCGGAGTCGCCGGCTGACGTGGTGGCGCTGGCTGATGCGGTGGGCTCAACGTCGGCCATCCTCAAGGCTGCGTGCGAGATGGAGGCGCGTGAATTCATTGTCGCCACCGACAACGGAATGCTGCACAAGCTGCGCACGCTGAACCCCGGCAAGGTTTTTATCGAAGCGCCGACCGCCGGCGAAAGTGCCACCTGCAAAAGCTGCGCGCATTGCCCCTGGATGGCGATGAACGGGCTGGCGGGGCTGGCGCAGGTGCTGCAGACTTTGAGCCCCGAGGTGCATGTCGATCCGGTGCTGAGCCAGCGGGCGCGCCTGCCGATAGACCGGATGCTTGCGTTTACCGCGGCCTTGAAGGCGGGGCAGCTGGCTGGAGGGTTGATTCCTAAAATGGGAGCGGCTTAGGGGTTCTGTCGCCTGCATGCTGTTTCGTATGTCTCCGGTCTATACAGCGAAGCAAAAGAAAAGCAAGTCGTCCGCCGGGGCGAGACCGGGCCTGCCCCAAGCACCACCAATGATCAAGCTAGCAAGGGGGGTGACGTTTAGATTGATCCAGAAGACACCAGACAAAAAAGGCCGAAAAAACGCGCTAAATCAATGAGTTACGCTGTTTTAAGGTTTTGGTGAGAAACGTTTGATTTGATCCAGTGAGTGACCAAAATACGGGGCAAAAAATACATTAAATGCCCAGAAACTCACCAGCTGGCGTTTAGTTTGAGCCTGTTAATTGCCAGAAAAGCGCGCCGGGAATAGAATTCAATTGAGTCAGTGGACTGGAAACGCACCAGCCGGAGGGCATCGAACGATGCACTTA
>JBKJZS010000418.1:0-3454 GCA_046714915.1 Polaromonas sp.
GCCATTGGTATCGACCACCAGCACGCCGTCCACGAGTGTGTCGATAACCAGTTCATTGACCTGCGTTAGCATGAGCGCGACCGACTGGCTGCTTTGGGCCCGTTGCTGTTCCCGCGACAGGCGCACGGCCAGCTGATTGGCCAGCAAGGCCACGACAAAAAAGCCGGAGCCGCTCAGGCCCGCCTGCAGGAAGCGGGATGCGGATTCGCCCACGGGTTGGAGCGAGGCCCACCAGGCATCGGCGAGCAGCAGCAGCGTCACGCTGGCGGCTGTGCCTAGGGCCAGCAAAATGGGTCCAAGTACGGACGCCAGCAGGACCGGCAGGGCAAACAGCGCGGTGTAATTGATGGCGCCTGATTGCAAAAAATTCAGTGCTGAAAATGCCAGCACATCAACCCCTACTGTGGAGAGCCACTGCGCGTCGAAGGTGCTGCCCGGCGGCTTCGGGTGTGCCCATACCCGTACCGCCAGCGTAGCCACGAAATAGGCCACACAAAGCAAAATCATCCCTTCACGGAGCGGTTGCCCAAGGGCGTAAATCGAGGCTTGCAGGGCCAGCAGCACGCTGGCAATCGTCACGCGCGCCGTCATGAAGGCGCGCCACAGGCGGCCAAAAGATTCGCCGCTGTTGTCCGATTTCCAGGCACCGGATTTTTTGTTTACCGGCCCGAACCAGGAATTTTCTGCGTCCACGGTCATTTAATCCTCGGCCTGGCGGCGGTGTGCGTCGCTGCAATATATACCGCGGCCGCCGATCAGTGCATCCGTGCGTGGCAGGTGGACAGAGCAGACGGCGCAGGCCACGACTTCCGTGGGCTGTTGGTCCGGAGTTGCGGCTGGCGTGGCCGCGGAACGCTTTGACTGCTTCTCGCGCAGTTCGGCGCGCCGGTTGTTGCGCCAGAACCAGAAGCCGACCAGCAGGACGGCAATCACGATCAGGTATTTCATGGTTGTTTCAGGATAACTTCCAGTACAAAGCGCGAGCCTGCATAGCCCAGCAGTAGCAGCCCCGAGCCCAGATACAGAACCCGCAGGGCCTTGCGCCCGCGCCAGCCTAGGCGCGCGCGTCCAATCAGCAAACTTGCAAAGGTTATCCAGGCCAATACGGAAAAAATCGTTTTGTGGTTCCACAGGGGTCCCAGGTGTGGACCGTACAAGGTCTCGGCCTGGGGCGGACCGTAGAGGGTTTCGGCAAAGAGCCAGCCCACCAGCAGGGTGGCCGACAAGAGGACGAAGCCTGCCTCGACCAAACGAAAGGTCAGTCGCTCCAGCGTCAAAAGGGGCATGCCGGTGTCAGTCTGGGCCGCTGAACGGATGGAGCGCTCGGATCGCGTCATGAGCCAGCCATGCACTACTGCGGCTGCGAACAGGCCGTAAGAAGCTATTCCGAGCGCCCAGTGAAGCGGCAGCCACGGCGATGAAATGAGGTGGTAGCTGGAGCCCGGAAAAACCAGCGTGAGCAGAACAGCCGCCGTGCCGAGGCCGGCGAGCGTCCAGCGCGCTTGCAGTCGGGGAAACAGGCGGCTTTCAATGGCATAGACTGTCAGCACCAGCCAGACCGTCATGGACAGGGCCGGCGCAAAACCAAAACGCGGCGGCTCGCCGAGCAGACCGTCAGCCAGGGTCAGTGCGTGCAGGAGCCAGGCTAACAACAGTACACCGCGTGTGGTGCCCGCATTCAAATGCGGCGTCGCCAGCGCCAGGACGGCATAGGCTACCGCGGCACCGATGGCAGTGGCCAGACCCCAGCCAGCGCTCAAAGTTAAAATCATGACTACAGTTTAGCTGTAGGCGCCTGACCCACAGGCTCCTGCTTCTTCTTTCACTTCCTTTTTGCTCCAGTTGTGGAGCCGATTCATGGCCTCTGCCCTCACTGACAAACTTTCCCGCCTCGTCAAGGAAATGCGAGGCCAAGCCCGCATCACCGAATCCAACGTGCAGGACATGTTGCGCGAAGTGCGCATGGCTTTGCTGGAGGCCGACGTGGCCCTGCCGGTGGTGCGCGACTTTATTGCCCGCGTCAAGGACAAGGCGCTGGGGCAGGAAGTCATGAGCTCGCTATCGCCCGGACAGGTGCTGGTCAGCATCGTTAGCCGTGAGCTGGCCGCCACGATGGGTGAAGGCGTCAGCGACATCAACCTGGCGGCCCAGCCGCCAGCCGTGATCCTGATGGCTGGTTTGCAGGGGGCTGGAAAAACCACCACCACTGCCAAGCTGGCCAAGCACCTGATCGAAAAACGCAAAAAAAAGGTGTTGACGGTCTCGGGTGACGTGTACCGCCCGGCGGCCATTGAGCAGCTCAGGACCGTGACCCGACAAGCCGGCGCCGAATGGTTTCCCAGCAGCGCCGAGCAAAAGCCGGTAGAGATAGCCCTGGCCGCGCTGGATTACGCCCGCAAGCATTTCTTTGATGTGCTGCTGGTCGATACCGCGGGCCGCCTGGCGATTGACGAAGCCCTGATGGCGGAGATCAAGGCCTTGCATGCGGCGTTGAATCCGGTCGAGACACTGTTTGTCGTCGATGCGATGCAGGGCCAGGACGCAATCAACACCGCTAAAGCTTTCAAGGAAGCGCTGCCGCTGACCGGCATCATCCTGACCAAAACCGATGGCGACTCGCGCGGTGGCGCGGCGCTGAGTGTGCGGCAGATCACAGGCGCGCCGATCAAGTTCTCCGGCACCAGTGAAAAAATTGACGGACTCGAAGTGTTCGATGCCCAGCGCCATGCAGGGCGCATTCTCGGCATGGGCGATATCGTGGCGCTGGTCGAGCAGGTCACGGCCGGCGTGGACATGGAAGCGGCGCAAAAACTTGCCGCCAAAATGAAGTCTGGCAGCGGCTTTGATCTCAATGATTTTTTAAGTCAGCTGCAGCAAATGAAAAACATGGGTGGCCTGTCCAGCTTGCTCGACAAACTTCCGGCGCAAATGGCGGCCAAGGCCGGCCAGGTCGATATGGTCAAGGCCGAAAAAGACATTCGTCGCAAGGAAGGCATCATCCAGAGCATGACGCCACTGGAGCGCCGCAAGCCCGAACTCATCAAGGCCACGCGCAAGCGGCGCATTGCCGCCGGCGCCGGCGTCCACGTGCAGGAGGTCAACCGGCTGCTCAAGCAGTTCGAGCAGATGCAGCAGATGATGAAGATGATGAAAGGCGGCAACCTGCAGCGCATGATGCGCAACATGAAGGGCATGCTGCCAGGCATGCGCTGAGGACCGGACGCTGAAAAACGCCCGCGCGCTGCTCGTTCTCGTTTTCGCGGCCGTCGCCTTTCCCGCGCAGGCCCAGCGCGACCCCGCCCAGATCATCCGGGAATTGCAGAAGCTCGCGTGGCAGCGCGGCCCGGCCGAAGGCGAAATCGCCGCCAAGGCGAAAATCCGGATCCCGAACGGCTATGCCTTCCTCGACGAGCGCAATACGCGGCGCTTTCTCGAGCTCATGGGCAATCCGCCG
>JBKJZS010000419.1:0-3416 GCA_046714915.1 Polaromonas sp.
GCCGGTTCCGCGGCCCCTGCTTGTCAAGATATGCCCCCCCGCGGCCGCCAGCTGGTTTTCCGTTCGTCCTGAGCCTGTCGAAGGATGCCCCCCCGAGGGGGCGCTGCGCCTGCGGACGGGCGAAGCCGATCCGCAGCCCCGGCTTGAATGAATACAGTCCCAGCGTAACCAATAAAATATGACCAGCGAAGAACTCCAAACCATCATCAGCGCAGGCCTGGCCTGCGAACACCTCGACGTGTCGGGCGACGGCAGGCATTGGTATGCCACCATTGTCTCCAGCGCATTTGAAGGCCAGCGCCTGATCCAGCGCCACCAGCGGGTTTACGCCACCTTGGGCGGCCGTCTGCAGAGCGACGAAGTGCATGCCTTGTCGATGAAGACCTACACGCCCGCCGAATGGGCTGCCAGTCCCCAATAACCGGCCTACCCTTCCAAAGTATTTATGGACAAACTACGCATCAAGGGCGGCAGACCGCTGGCCGGTACCGTTGACATCTCCGGAGCCAAAAATGCCGCGTTGCCGGAGCTGTGCGCCGCGCTGCTGACCGCCGACCCGGTGACTCTGGAGAATGTGCCGCGCCTGCAGGACGTGGCCACCATGCTCAAGCTGATCCGCAACATGGGGGTAACGGCAGAGCACAGCGCCACGGTGCCCGGCAGCGTCCGCATCAATGCCGGGGCCTTGAGCTCGCCCGAAGCGCCCTATGAACTGGTCAAGACCATGCGCGCCTCGGTGCTGGCGCTGGGCCCCTTGCTGGCGCGCTTCGGCGAGGCCACGGTCTCGCTGCCCGGCGGTTGCGCGATCGGGTCGCGGCCGGTGGACCAGCACATCAAGGGCCTGCAGGCCCTTGGCGCCGAAATTGTGGTCGAACACGGCTACATGATTGCCAAATTGCCCAAAGGGCACAAGCGCCTGAAGGGCTGCAGCATCACGACCGATATGGTAACGGTCACCGGCACCGAAAACTTCATGATGGCCGCCAGCCTGGCCGAGGGTGAAACCATCCTCGAAAACGTGGCGCAGGAGCCCGAGATTGGCGACCTGGCGGTCATGCTGATCAAGATGGGCGCCAGGATCAAAGGTCACGGTAGCCGCCGCATCCACATCCAGGGCGTGGAACGCCTGCATGGCTGCACGCACCAGGTGGTGGCCGACCGCATTGAAACCGGGACTTTCCTGTGCGCCGTTGCGGCCACCGGAGGCGACGTGGTGCTCCGGCATGGCCGCGCCGACCACCTGGATGCGGTCATTGACAAGCTGCGCGAAGCCGGCGCCACGATCACAACGGGCGACGGCTTTATTCGTATTCAGGCGCAGGGTCGCATGAAGGCGCAATCGTTCCGCACCACCGAGTACCCGGGCTTTCCGACCGACATGCAGGCCCAGTTCATGGCGCTCAACGCGATTGCACAGGGCGCCAGCACAGTGACCGAAACGATTTTTGAAAACCGCTTCATGCACGTCAATGAGATGGTGCGCTTGGGCGCAAAAATACAGATCGAAGGCAAGCAGGCGGTGATGGAGGGTGTTGAAAAACTCTCCGGCGCCACCGTGATGGCGACCGACCTGCGCGCTTCGGCCAGCCTGGTGATTGCCGGCCTGGTCGCCCAGGGGCAGACGCTGGTAGACCGCATCTACCACCTGGACCGCGGGTACGACCAGATGGAAACCAAGCTGCGCGGCATTGGGGCCGACATCGAAAGAGTGAAATGAGCCCCCACGCTTGTCACTGCGTGTACTGCGCTGCCCCCCGAGGGGGCCGCCCGCCTGCAGTCCGGCAAAGCCGGCCCTGCGGCTCGAACTTGACAAGACGGGGACGCCGCTGTCGGCTTGGGTGTCTCTGCGCCCGCATTCTTTGAAAGCATCAACGTGATAACGCTCGCTCTGTCCAAAGGTCGCATCTTCGACGAAACCCTGCCGCTGCTCCAAGCGGCCGGCATCGAGGTGCTCGAAGACCCTGAAAAATCGCGCAAGCTGATTCTCGCGACGAACCGGTCCGATGTGCGTGTCGTGCTGGTGCGCGCCACCGATGTGCCGACCTACGTCCAGTACGGCGGCGCCGACATCGGGGTGACCGGTAAAGACACCTTGATTGAACACGGCGGCCAGGGCCTGTACCAGCCGCTGGACCTGCAGATTGCCCGATGCCGCATGAGTGTGGCGGTGCGTGCCGGCTTTGATTACGAAGCCGCGGTGAAGCAGGGCTCGCGCCTGAAGGTGGCGACCAAGTTTGTCAGCATTGCGCGTGATTTTTTCGCGACCAAGGGTGTGCACGTGGACCTGATCAAGCTCTATGGCAGCATGGAGCTGGCGCCACTGACCGGTCTGGCCGATGCCATCGTCGATCTGGTCAGCAGCGGCAACACGCTCAAGGCCAACCACCTGGTCGAGGTCGAGCGCATCATGGGCATCAGCGCGCACCTGGTGGTCAACCAGATCGCGCTCAAACTGAAACAGGCGCCCATCCGCAACATCATTGACGCTTTTGCGTCGGCCACGGCCCAGCCCGCCATTCCGTTCAACACTTAAAACGCGATGAATTTAGTAGCTGCCCCCGCCCGCCTGTCAACTACTGACAGCACATTCGATGCCCAACTCACGGCGCGGCTGCACTGGTCGGCCGACACCGACCTGGCCATCGAGCAGGTTGTCGCCAGCATCCTGTCCGATGTGCAGCAGCGCGGCGATGCCGCCGTTCTGGAGTACACCCGCCGTTTTGATCACCTCCCGGCCGCGTCCCTGCGGGCGCTGGAACTGACACAGGCAGAATTGAAAGACGCTTTCGATACCATTCCTGCCGCCCAGCGTGACGCGCTGCAGGCGGCAGCCCACCGTGTGCGCAGCTACCACGAAGCCCAGAAAAAGGCCAACGGCGAAGGCTGGCATTACCGGGACGAAGACGGCACCCTGCTGGGCCAGAAGGTCACGCCGCTGGACCGCGCCGGCATTTATGTGCCGGGTGGCAAGGCGGCTTACCCCTCGTCGGTGCTGATGAACGCCATTCCGGCCCATGTAGCTGGCGTCGGTGAAATCATCATGGTGGTGCCCACGCCCCGGGGCGAGAAGAACGCGCTGGTGCTGGCGGCCGCTTATGTGGCGGGTGTCACCCGCGCCTTCACCATTGGCGGCGCACAGGCGGTGGCCGCGCTGGCCTACGGCACACAAACCATTCCTGCGGTCGACAAAATCACCGGCCCCGGCAACGCCTATGTGGCGGCTGCCAAGCGCCGGGTGTTCGGCACCGTCGGCATTGACATGATTGCCGGCCCCAGCGAGATCCTGGTGCTGGCCGACGGCAGTACGCCGGCTGACTGGGTTGCGATGGATTTGTTCAGCCAGGCCGAACACGACGAGCTGGCGCAAAGCATTTTGCTCTGTCCCGACGCGGCTTACATCGACCAGGTGCAGAAGG
>JBKJZS010000420.1:0-3043 GCA_046714915.1 Polaromonas sp.
AGCAAAAACTCGGGCTGCAGGGATTTAACACACTGAGTTCTGCTCATCAACAGGGGCTGCTTGTACCGATCCAGTAAATTCTGCAGGTCGCCTGCGCGCGAGCTCGCTTTGCTCCGGAACCGGGTTCGGGTACAAGAAATTTCATGAATGGCCAGTGCAAGCGCATCGATGCTCTGAGGTTTATGCAGTATTTGCACCCGCAAGTTGTGGTTCAGTGCCGTACGTACAGCCTGTGGATCAGTATGGGTTTTCCAGTCCACCATATCTTCCCGCTGCCGCCTTGCTGTCCCGTGTCCGGCCACACCCAACAGCGCCAGCCGACACACCGCGCCGCGCTCGGTCGCAAGACGCGCGGCGACCAGTCTGCCGAACGAAAACCCTGCCAGTTCGCCGCCAGATGCGCGCGCCGGGACGCGGCAAGTCGGCGTTGGGCGACGCAGGGCCGCCCCAAGGCGCGAAGGCGCCCTCGGGGGGCAGCGCAGCACGCGAAGCGGCCAGCGTGGGGGTAAACATGACGGCCGATCTGATTGCCGAGCACCCGGCCATGCGCCGCATTTTGGACAGCCAGCGCGCCTGGATCGATGGCGGTCGGGTGCTGGCCTACCGCACGGCGCTGGAACTCGATCTGCTCAAACACCATCCTGATGCCGCGCGCCGCGACCGTGCGAACCGCTGGTGCAGTCTGGTCACGCCGGTGCTCAAGGCGGCCCTGACGCAGCAGGCTTTCTACGGCGCGAGCGAATGCCTACAGGTCTTCGGTGGCCACGGCTATGTGCGCGAATGGGGCGTTGAGCAGATCGTGCGTGACGCGCGCGTCGCCATGATTTATGAGGGCACCAACGAAATCCAGGCGATTGACCTGTTGCTGCGCAAGGTGCTGACTGACGGTGGCGCGGCAATGGCCGCCTTGCTTCAAGAGCTGTGCGGAACGCTTGATGCCAGCCCAACTACTCGCGGAAGTGCCGAGGCACAAGTGCTGCGCCTGGCCGGGGAACTGCGGCTGATCACCACGGCGCTGGTCGATGCAGCGCCCCGTAGCGCCGAGCTGGCTTACTGGATCGCTGACGATTACTTGCGCATGGTGGCCTTGGTGCTGCTGGCCTGGGCATGGACGCAGATCGACGCGGCCGCCCGGACGAGCGCGGCAGAGGAAACAGCCGGACGCTGGTCAGCGCCTGCGCAAGCGTTCCGGCTCTGGATACTGCCGGAGTTCGAGATGCGCCTTGGCATAATCAGGGCCCGTTTGGCCGGCACTGCCGCGCCGGGCAACACTACAAACTGAAGCGCTATGCCGGCCTCGCCCAAAAACATTCCTGCGGTCGAAACCGTCGATACCAGTTACCTCGAAACGCTGATGGGCTACAACGCCCGGCGAGCGGCGCTCAGGATCATCGAATCGTTTCTCAAGCGCATGGCGGCGTATGAGTTGCGGCCGGTAGATTTTTCAGTGTTGTCGCTGATCACGTACAACCCCGGCATCACCTCGCGCCAGTTGTGCGGCGCCCTGAACCTGCTGCCGCCCAACCTGGTGGGCAAAATCAGCGCCATGGAAAAACGGGCGCTAGTTGAGCGCAGACCGCACCCGCAAGACGGTCGCGCGCTGGGGCTGTACCTGACCGATGCGGGCGCGAAACTGATGCGTGATGCCGAGCGCACCGCTACCGAGCTTGACGTAGAAGCCACCAGCCGCTTGAGCGCCACAGAAAAAAAGACGCTCATGCGCCTTTTGCAAAAACTTTATCTGTGAGCCACGGTTCCTGCTTTATTTTTAGCCTCAGGGCGAAGGTTGACCCTGGTTTTTATGATCACAGACTGCAGCGATAACTGGCACCAACGGATGAAACCGACCACGCTTTGACGCCACAAAATCGACTTTTGAAAGCGAACAGAATCCTGAACAAAATCAACGATGTCCAAGATCAGGCCCGCGCCAGCGCTGGCTTTGCGAACCATCACTTATTACACTGAAAACGAGAGGACGCAAAGTGCTCAGCGAGGAAGTCGACCAGCGCCCGCACCTTCGGTGAGACATGCTTGCGAGTCGGATAGATTGCATAGATTCCCAGATCGATGGAACGAAACTCAGGCATCAGTTCGACCAGTGTGCCGGCCGCAAGGTCGTTCCCGACGAGGAATGTGGGCTGCAGGATCACACCCTGGTGCGCCAGCGCCGCAGCACGGCAAGTGTCACCGCTGTTGGTGTGCATGCAGGGCTGGGTCTTCACGCTGACGGGGCCTTGCGGCCCGTCGAAATGCCACTCATCCTTGGTGGACCAGTAGGTGTAGGAGATCACTGCGTGCGTGGCCAGCTCGGCCGGGTGCTGGGGTGCGCCGCGTGCCTTGAGGTATTCGGGTGACGCGCACAGCACCATGCGGGTGGTCGCCAGGCGTTTGCTGATCAGCGTTGAACTCGGCAGGGTCGCGATGCGGATCGCCACGTCATAACCTTCTTCGATCAGGTCAACCACACGGTCGGCCAGCGTCACATCCAGCGTGACATTCGGGTAGCGCGCGCGGAACACGCCCCACAGCGGCGCCAGATGGCGAATGCCGAAGGTCACTGGCGCGTTTATTCGCAGCAGACCACTGGCAGCGCCGCTGCGCGAGGTGATCTCTGCTTCAGCTTCGTCAACACCGGCGAGCAGTTCTTTGCTGCGGGCGTAGAACACCTGACCTTCCTCGGTCAGCGACAGCCGCCGTGTCGTGCGGTGCAACAGCCGCACACCCAGACGCGCTTCCAGATCGCCGACATAGCGCGAGACCGCCGCCTTCGACAGGCCGAGCGCATCGGCCGCCTTGACGAAACTGCCCGCATCGACCACCGCGCCAACGGTTTGCATTTCCAGAAATCTATCCATTGTGCTTATTTTTGAAACAATATATCTAATTTTATGCTGTTTATCTCGACTTTATTAACCAATAAAGTTCGTCCTGTGCAACGAGAACCTGCATCACCACCTGACAACAGGCGGTTCACCTCAACTTAAAGGACCCATCATGAACATTCTCGTACTCGGCGCCGGCAACATGGGCGCCGCCTTTG
>JBKJZS010000421.1:0-12609 GCA_046714915.1 Polaromonas sp.
AGACTACACATCGCTTCGATGTGCGGCTAGAGTAAAGATTAACAGGTTCATCGTCAATTTCACTGTGATTATTTCCGCAAACTTGGAGAATCCAGCTTTTCAGATTTTTCGGCACGCACATGAAAGATACAGCGCTGTATGAACAGCTTCTTGGATTGAAGACACCGTGGTCGGTCAGGAAGGTAGACCTTTCGCTGGCAGACCAGCGAGTGGTGGTTGAAGTTGTACTGAAGAAAGGGCAAGTGTGGGCGGACCCCACTGATGCCACCAAGAGAGCTCACGTCAATGGCTGGAGCGAGCGCCAGTGGCGTCACTTGGACACCTGCCAGTTCGAGACGGTCATCAAGGCACGTGTTCCCCAACTCAAATATAGCGACGGCAGCGTCGAAGAGTTGAACGTTCCATGGGCTGAGCGCTACAGCCGGGTCACTACATTGATGGCGGGGTTTGTCATCAAGCTGCTTCAAGCCTGTCCTACCACGCAAGCCGTATGCACGCTCACGCGACTGTCCTGGAGCACGGTCAACGCCATCATGGTCAGTGCGGTGGAGCGAGGCATGCTGCGCCGCACCGAGGAAGATATTTCCCATCTTGGAATAGATGAAAAGAGTTCCGAAAGGGGGCACACCTACGCCAGCATCCTGACCGACATCGACCGCTCGCGGGTGCTGGACTTGGTGCCTGAGAGAAAACTCGAAGCGGCCGTGGGTCTGCTGCAAACGCTCACACCTGCGCAACGCATGTCGGTCAAAGCGGTGGCAATGGACATGTGGCCGGCTTATATGAGTGCGACCAGGCAATGCATGCCCCAAGCAGACATCGTGCACGACAAATTTCACATCTCCAAGTACCTTGGTGAGGCAGTGGATGCCGTGAGAAAGAAGGAACACCGCAGTTTGTCCCAAGCTGGCACATCGCCATTGGCGGGCAGCAAATGGGCGTGGCTGAGGAAGTATCCCGATGGTCGTAGTGCTGAGGCAATCTCGTTTCGGGCCTTGAATCAACTCAACCTCAAGACCAGCCGGGCTTGGTGTATCAAGGAGAACTTTACCCAGTTCTGGGGCTACAGCTACAAGGGTGCGGCAAAACGGTTCTTTGACGCTTGGTCGAGCAACGCGATGAGGAGTCGTTTGGAGCCAGTCAAAAAGGTAGTCAAGATGCTCAGGCCCCATGAGGAAGGTCTCCTCAACTTCAGCCAACACACAATCAGCAAAGCCTGCGCAGAAGGTTACAATAGTGCCATCCAACTCATCAAGGCCAACGCCCGTGGGTTTCGTAACTTCACCAACTACCGTGCGAGGATTCTGTTTCATTGTGGAAAATTGGACTTGGCAATGGCCTAGGAAAAATTCACAGTGAATTCAACGAAGCTCCAAAAATCGAATACCAGCCGGTCGCCGGCACCGTGCTTATTTTTCCGAGTTGGCTGTACCACGGCGTCCAGCCCAACTTGGACGACGTCTCGCGGGTCTGCATCAGCTTCAACATTGGAACGAGGCCAGTAACGTCGGAGGTCGGAAATCGAAAACCGGAAATGTGAAACCTCAAACCTCAAACCTCAAACTTTTTCTCCCCTGGAGCTTACTGCTGAGAAGACCCGCAAGCCGAGCCGCCGCCAGAGTCGCGAACAGAAGCGTCGATCGTTTTTTGGGGGACCAGCACCGCCAACCGTTCCGCAAGGGCCTGCGATTTGAGCAGCTCGAGAATCGCTCGCTGCCTATGCTGCCAAACACGCCGAAGCATTCACCCAAGTTTCAAGCCATTTATGGATACAGCCCTTATGCAGACTGAACAATCAGCTATCAATAAGGAAGCAAAACCAGACCTAGCCTGAACGCCCCAGCTCAGACCTCGGGCGCAATCGCCTCGGCGTAGTCGTAGAGCGCACCCAGAATGGCCTCGCCGCGTTCGTCGGCGCTTTCCTGCAGGGCGTCGATTTCGGCAAACAGCGCATCCACATTACGCGCCCCGCCCTCGCTTTCGAGCAGCCGCGCGGCACGGTGCGCTTCCCAGCGCTCGGCCTCGGCGGGCGTGAGGGTCTCGGGAAAGTTGCGTGCGCGGTAGCGAAACAGCAGCTCTTCGAGCCGGTCATCGTCAAAACCGGTGCGGCTGTGGGCCAGCTCGGCAGGGGGCAGCGCACGCAACTGGTTCAGCCGCCGGCGATCGGCATTGCCGATAAAACCGCCGTACAGGTCTTCATCGACATCGGGTATGCCTTCGGCCTTGGGGCGGTGAAACACCTCGGGCCAGATGGCGCTCATGTCGGGCAGGCTCGCCGCCACTTCGGCATGGCGCAGCGCAGCCTCGATGTCCACACCCCACTTCGCCGCCATTCCGGGCGTGAGGGTTTGCAACTTGCGCACCACCATGGGCGACTTGTTCAGGTGAACCGATTTCAGTGGCAGGCGCTGCACGCCCTCGGTCAAATCAGCAGAGCGGGTGAACAAACTCAGGCGCAGCGTGGCCACGTCCAGCAGCGGCAGCTCGCTCGGGTCATGCGCCAGGTCCCAGGCCAGCAGCTCGTTTTTATTGGCCGGATGGCTGGCCAGCGGCCACATCACGGCCAGACAACCGCGCTCGGGCGAAAACATGCCGGACACATGCAAAAAGGGCCGGGCTGTCTGGGGACGGGTCGGCAAGCCCAGCTCGGCGGCCACGCGCTCTTTTTTGTGCAGGCCCAGGCAAAAGTCAAACAGCTTGGGCTGCGCGGTGCGAATCAACCGCGCCAGCGCGATGGTGGCGCGCACGTCCGACAAGGCGTCGTGCGCCGCCTCATGCAACAGGCCATTGGCCCGCGCCAGATCTTCCAGCCTGAAGCTGGGCTTGCCGTCATCCTTCACCGGCCAATTGATGCCTTCGGGCCGCAGCGCATAGGCCATGCGCACCACGTCGAGCAAATCCCAGCGGCCGCAGTCGTTTTGCCACTCGCGCGCATAGGGGTCGATCAGGTTGCGCCAGAACAGGTGGCGCGTCACTTCGTCGTCAAAGCGGATAGTGTTGTAGCCCACGCCAATAGTGCCGGGCTCGGCCAGCACCTGTTCAATCTGTGCGGCAAACGCATGTTCGGCGATACCGCGCTCCAGGCACAGCTGCGGCGTGATACCGGTGATGAGGCATGAAGCCGGGTCGGGCAAATAGTCGTTGGCGGGCTGGCAGTAAATCATCAGCGGCTGGCCCACTTCGTTCAACTCGGCATCGGTGCGAATTCCGGCAAATTGCGCGGGCCGGTCGCGGCGCGGATTGATGCCGAAGGTTTCGTAGTCGTGCCAAAGAAAGGTGTGGAAGGTGTGCGGAGTCATGGCTTGAGATAATATTTTTAAGTAAAAAATCTTCCAACCCAGACAGAACGGGCGCAAGAAGCTATTATTTTTATAGCAAATGAAAAAAGGCCGATAGCGTGATGCTACCGGCCTTTTTCTGGGGCGCTGAGGAACCGGCGCTGTCAGTTGGTCTCTGCGGCCTCGGCCTCGGGTTTGGCCCGGCCTTCTTTCTTGGACAGCGGCTGGATGTCGAGTTGCAGTTCACCCGTTTCTACGCCTTTTTCGTCCCTCGTCACCTTCATCTCCACGGTCAGGCGGCCGCCGTCAATCAGGCGTCCGAACAGCAACTCGTTTAAGGGGTCAATTCTGGGTTTGAAGCGGCACAGTGGCCTAAAGTGGGTCAGTTTTCGGTTCGGCGGCAACATGCGACCCGATGCATTGGCAACCGGTTGAACACGGCGTGCTGAGATATCGCGAGAAGCCGAGCGCCTCGTTTTCAAGAAGGAGTGCGCCTGCTAGAATTTGAAGCCCTATGCGTCGCTGGCTAACAATTCTTCTTCTGGTATTCATGCCGCTGCAGCTCAGCTGGGCTGCGGTGAGCGCTTACTGTGAGCACGAAACCGGTGCGGCAGCGCAGCATGTCGGGCACCACGACCACCAGCACAAGGCTGATGCTGATCGGGAATACGGCGGCAATTTGAAGGCAATGGGCGGTATGGATGCCGACTGCGGTACCTGCCATGCGGGGAGTACCACCGTTATCTTTGGTTCGGTGTATCTGCCCACGCTGAACCTGTCGTCCGACACGCATATCGGGCATCAGATCCGAACATCATCCCCGCCTCCTCCGTCGCTGCCTGAACGCCCCAACTGGGCTGACCTCGCCTGATCGGCGAGGTAGGCTTTTCCTGTCTCCTCGCGTTTCTTGCATACCGCTTTGCGCGGCGTGCAAGGACGCACGGCGATCTTTTGATCGCACCTCGCCGATTCCCCAAGTGTCTTTTCACCCCTGGAGAATCGGATGTTCCGAAAAATTCAAAAAAATTGCCTGCCCTGTGTCTTGCTGCTTTTGGCAGCAAGCAGCGCTTGGGCCCAACCAGCGCCGCCGGACCCTCTGAGCGGTGGCCTTGCGCCCGCTCCCCCGTTGTTCACGCCTCCTTCCGCCGGAGGAATCAGTCTTCCAACGACCTTGAAGCAGGCGTTCGACGCCGCATGGTTGCGCCAACCCGAAGCCCAGTCCCGGGAGGTTCGCCGCGCAGCCGCTCTAGCGCGGAGGCAAATCGCCGACAGTTGGACGGCTGAGCCGGCTGCCCTGGAGCTGTCGGCCAAGAGCGACAGCCTGAACAAGAACGAGGGAAGTCGCGAAGTCGTCGCGGGAATATCCCTCCCGCTATGGCTGCCGGGGGAGCGTGCGCGCTCTGGCGCTTTGGCTGACGCGGAGCTGCGTGCGACAGCGAGCCGGGTGCTGGCAGCTCAGCTGCGCACGGCGGCAAGCGTCCGTGAGTCCTATTGGCTCTGGCAACGTGCCCGGATCGGACACGATCTGGCTCGCGATCTCCTGAACAATTCCCGCCAGCTTGCGGCTGACGTCACCCGGCGGGTCAAGGCGGGCGATCTGGCGCGGGCGGATCAGCACCAGGCCGACGGGGCGGTAGCCACTGCCGAGGTGGGATTTGCCGAAGCTGTCAGCGCCTACACCACCGCATTTCAGCAGTTGCGTGCCCTGATCGGCTTAGCGCCGGCGACGGGCGCCGTGTCGGCGCTCGCCCCGGCGGCGGTGACTGAGCCGGTCCCCGCTGTGCCGGCTGATTTCGCGGTGCTGGCGCCCAGCCACCCGGCTGTCGCAGAATGGCTGGACCGGGCGGAAGTTGCGCGCCGATCCACCGAACTGGCCCGGGTGCAAACGCGTGCCCATCCTGAGTTGACCCTGGCGACGACCCGAGACCGGGGGCGGTTCAACGAGCCCTATGAGCAAAGCATCACGCTGGGCATTCGAATCCCTTTTGGTTCGGACAGCCGTAACCAGGCCAAGCTCGCAAGCGCGCAGGCCGACGCACTCGAAGCGGAGGGACAGCTTCTTCTGGAGCAGGACCGCTTGCTGGCTGAACTTGACACGGCCCGTGTTCGCCTCGAATCTGCCCGGACCCAACTGAACGCTGCGGACCGGCGCTCGCAACTCGCCCGGGAGTCGCGAAGCTTCTTCCAGAAGTCGTTTCGCCTGGGAGAAACCGATCTGCCAACACGATTGCGCATTGAGCTCGAAGCCACCGACGCCGAACGCCTGGCTGCCCGGACCCGCATTGATCTCGCTGCGGCGATATCGGCATTGCGTCAAACCCTGGGGCTGCTCCCCGAATAAGCCGGTAGACGGCAGAACGAACTTTGGAATCCAACCATGACTATTTTTAAATGGCTAAACGCCTTGTCCCTGGCGGCGTTGATCGCCGCCTTACCGTTCACGGGCTGGGCGGGTGAAGGCCACGATCACGGCGAAACGCCTGCTGCGACAGCCGGCCTGGCGCTGCCGCGGTTCATCGCCGTCTCGGAAACCTTTGAACTTGTCGGAGTGCTCAATGGCAAACAACTCACCCTTTATCTGGATCGTGCTGCTGACAACAGTCCGGTCAGGGACGCCAAGCTCGAGCTTGAGTTGGCAGGGGTGAAGGTGGACATCAAGCCCCATGGCGAGGGCGAATTTGGGGCGACGCTCGCGCAGGAACTTAAACCGGGCGTGACAGCCGTGACGGCCACGGTGCTGGCAGGCCCGGAGACAGATTTGCTCGCCGGCGAGCTGGACATCCACCAAGCCGCTCATGCCGATGACGCCACCGGCAGCGCTGCGTGGAAAAAGTACGCTGCCGGGGCTGCTGCAGGATTGATGGCTCTGGCATTGCTCGCCTGGAGCCGTCGCCGCGTTCGCGCCCACCAGATCAACCGCGCCGGGAGTGCCACATGAAGCTGTATTTTTTGAGATTGGCAGTATGCACCGCCTCCTGTGTGGCGGTGCTCACCTGGTCGACCTCGGTCCGGGCCGGCGCAGGCCACGACCATGGCGATGTTGCTCCGGTGGCGGGCAGCAGCGGCCCCAAACGGCTGCCCGATGGCAGTGTGTCGCTGCCCAAACCGGCGCAGCGCCAGATGGGTGTGCGAACGATCGTCGGAGAAGCGAAGCAGTTGCCGCGCGCGACCGAGCTGTCGGGCAAGGTTGTGATGGATCCCAACGCGGGCGGCAAGGTGCAGGCCTTGATGGCTGGCCGGCTGGAAGCGGGACCGCGCGGACTGCCTTCTCTGGGGCAGACCGTGCGCAAGGGCGAGGTGCTGGCCTATGTGCTGCCCTCCGCGGCAGCGATTGATCGCTCCAACCAGGCTGCGCAACTGGCAGAGCTGGGGGCTAGCCGCAGCCTGGCCCGCAAGCGTTTGGCGCGATTGCAGGAGCTGTCGGATACGGTGCCGCGCAAGGAGATTGAGGTCGCCGAAAGCGAAGTGGCCAGCCTCGGTGCGCGCATTGCCGCCGTCGGCGCCGGACTGTCCGCGCGTGATGCACTGGTGGCGCCGGTGTCGGGGGTCATTGCCTCGGCCAGCGCCGTGGCCGGTCAGGTGGTTGACGCGCGCGAACTGCTGTTCGAGGTGATCGATCCGATGCGCTTGCGCATCGAAGCGCTGGCCTTCGACGCCGCATTGGCGGCCGACGTGGGAGGGGCCTTTTTGGCGGTGGGCGGCAAGAAGGTGCAGCTCATCTTCGTGGGCGCATCGCGCTCGCTGCGCGACCAGGCGCTGCCACTGGCCTTTCGTGCCGAAGGTGCGGCGCTCAGCCTGCTAGCCGTCGGCCAGCCCGTCGTCGTCGTGCTGCAAAGCCGCAGCCAGGTGACGGGCGTGCCGGTGCCTGCAGCGTCGTTGATGAAGAATTCGGCCAACCAGACCATCGTGTGGATCAAGACCGCGCCCGAGCGCTTTGAACCGCGTGTCGTCACGGTAGAGCCGCTCGACGGCGCGACCGTAGCGGTAACTTCGGGCCTGAAGGCCGGTGACCGTGTCGCCACGCAAGGCGCCACGCTGATCAACCAGATTCGTTAACAGGACACCCCATGAAACCCCCACGCTCACTTTGTTCGCCGCCCCCAAGCGGGGCGCAGCCCCGCCTTGGGCAGGCCCGGCGGGAGACCTGACATGTTCAAGTGGTTACTCGACCGCAGCCTCGCCAACCGCTTGCTGGTGATCATCGGCAGTATGGTGTTGATGGCTTATGGCGCTTTCACGCTCACGCAGACCCCGGTCGATGTGTTCCCCGATCTCAACAAGCCCACGGTCACCATCATCACGGAGGCCGGTGGCATGGCCGCCGAAGAGGTGGAACAACTCATCACCTTTCCGCTGGAGACGGCCATGAACGGGCTTCCCGGTGTGGAGACGGTGCGTTCCACCTCCAGCGCCGGCCTGTCGTTTTTGTATGTGACCTTCGACTGGAGCACCGACATCTTTCGCGCCCGCCAGATGGTGAGCGAGCGCCTGTCCTCGCTCGAAGAAGGGCTGCCTGAAGGCACGACGCCGCATATGGGACCGATCAGCTCGATCATGGGCGAGATCATGCAGATTGCGATTCCTATCGACACGGCCAAGATCTCGCTGATGGCGGTGCGTGAATACGCCGACTGGGTGCTTCGTCCGCGTTTGCTGGCGATTGCGGGCGTGGCGCAGGTGGTACCGATCGGCGGCGAGGTGCGCCAGTTTCAGGTGCAGCCCAACACCGTGCGCATGGCCGAGCTGGGCATCACCCACGAGCAGCTGGAAGGCGCGCTCAAAGGCTACTCCAGCAACACCTCGGGGGGCTTCCTGGAGCTCAATGGTCGCGAATACCTGATCCGCAACTTGGGGCGCACCTCCAGTCTGGATGATCTGAGAAACCTGGCGCTCACCGCCCGTGACGGCCAGGCGATCCTGATGCGGCAGATCGCTGATGTGACTTTTGCCGCGGCTAGCAAGCGCGGCGACGCAGGTTACGAAGGCAAGCCGGCGGTGATCCTGGGCATCCAGAAGCAGCCCACCGCCGACACCATCGCATTGACCCGCGCGATCGAGACCGCACTGACGGACATGCAGCGTTCTCTGCCGGTCGGCATGGACAAGCCGACGGTCACATTCCGGCAGGCCAGCTTCATCGAGTCGTCAATCACCACGCTGCAAGGCAAGCTGATTGCGGCCTCGGGCTTCGTCGCGGTGATCCTCTTTCTGTTTCTCGGCAATGTGCGTACCACCGTCATCGCCCTGGTGGCGATTCCGGTCTCGATCTTCATCACCGCGCTGGTGTTTCGTTACTTCGGCTTGTCGATCAATACCATGACACTGGGCGGACTGGCGATTGCCATTGGTGGACTGGTCGATGACGCCGTGGTCGGTATCGAAAACGTGATGCGCCGGCTCAAGGAAGACCGTATCAAGCACCCCGATCACCGGATCCACCCGATCGAGGTGGTGGCGCGCGCCACCCTGGAAGTGCGCTCGGCGATTCTGTATGCCACGGTGATCATCGTGCTGGTGTTCGTGCCCCTGTTCGCGTTGCCGGGCATGGAGGGGCGACTGTTCGTGCCCCTGGGCATCTCGTTCATCGTCTCGACGCTGGCCAGCCTGGTGGTGTCCGTAACAGTGACGCCGGTGCTGAGCTTTTACCTGCTGCCGCGCATGAAGTCGCTGGACCACGGCGATACCCAATTACTGGCGTGGCTCAAGACGCGCTACCGCCGTGGCTTGCAGGGCGTGCTGGACCGCCCGAAGGCCGCGCTTGCGGCCGCTGCACTGGCGGTGGTGGCGGCTGCGGCGGCGGTGCCGTTCTTTCCGACCACTTTCCTGCCGCCGTTCAACGAAGGCACGCTGCTGATCGGCTTGCGCCTGAACCCCGGCGTGACCTTGGCGGAAACCTCGGCGCTGGCGCGCCAGGCCGAGGTGCTGGTGAAACAGGTGCCCGAGGTCACGCACGTCGGCCGGCGCAGTGGTCGCGCCGAGCTGGACGTGGGCTTGAAGCCGTCCGGCGACATCACGCGCTCGATGGATGAAGTGTCGGCCGATATCCGCTCGCGCTTGACCAATCTGCCGGCGGCTGTGGCCATTGGACAGCCGATCTCGCACCGCATCGACCACATGCTCTCGGGCGTGCGCTCGCAGATCGCGATCAAGATCTTCGGTGAGGACCTGGACACCCTGCGCGGCCAGGCCGATGTATTGCGCGCAAGTCTGGCCGCTGTACCTGGCCTGGCTGACCTGGAGATCGAAAAGCAGGTACTGGCACCGCAGATCAAGGTACGCATCGACTATGCGGCGGCCGCCCGCTACGGCGTGCCGGCACCGCAGGTACTGCGCGCGCTGCAAAGCCTGGTCGAGGGCGAGAAGATCACCCAAATCGTCGAAGGCGGGCGGCGCTTCGCGCTGGTGGTGCGCTTGCCCGAGTCGGCGCGCTCGGTGGAGGGCCTGGGGCGGATCCTGATCGAAACCCCGAACGGGCGCATTCCGTTGTCCAAGGTGGCCAGCATCGAGGACAGCGACGGCCCGAATCAGGTCAGCCGGGATGACGGCAAGCGCCGCATCGTGCTGTCGGCCAATGCACAGGGGCGTGCGCTGTCAGAGGTCATTGAAGATATCCGCCGCGTGGTGGCCGAGACCAAGCTGCCGGAGGGTTACTTCATTACTCTGGGCGGCCAGTTCCAGGCGCAGGAGGAGGCCTCGCGGCTGGTCGGGTTGCTGTCCATCATCTCCGCGGTGCTGATGTTCGTGGTGCTTTACAGCCGCTACCAGTCGACCCGGCTGGCCCTGCTGATCATGGCCAACGTGCCGCTGGCACTGGTGGGCGCAGTGCTCGGGCTGTGGCTGTCCGGGCAACCGCTGTCGGTGGCGGCATTGGTGGGCTTCATCACACTGGCCGGCATTTCGGTGCGCAATGGCATCCTGAAAGTCAGCCACTACATCAACCTGATGCGCTTCGAAGGCGAGAACTTCAATCACCAGATGATCGTACGTGGCTCGCTGGAGCGCTTGAGCCCGGTGCTGATGACGGCGCTGGTGACGGCCTTTGCGCTGGCGCCGCTGCTGTTCGAGGCCGAGCGGCCCGGCACTGAAATCCTGCACCCGGTGGCGGTGGTGATCTTCTCGGGCCTGATCAGTTCGACGCTGCTCGATACCTTTCTCACCCCGGTGATGTTCTGGCTGTTCGGACGCAAGGACGCCGGGCGCCTGCTCGACGACAAGAGCGCTGAGGCCTTCTGATTGAGGGCCGATGGCAGCTTGGACTCCGCATCTTCTCTTCAACCCCCGCAAAGGAAACTTCATGAAACCCGTTCGACTCATCGCAGCGGTGGCCGTCGCCGCCACTGGCACCGCGCTCGCCGCCGGCAAGCATGGCCATGACCAAAAACCGCTGCATGGCGGTGTGGTGGTCGAGGTCAGGGACAAGGACTACGAACTGGTCGCCCGGCCGGAGTCCCTGCAATTGCATCTGCGCGACCACGGCAAGCCGGTCGATGTCAGCAAAGGCACAGCCAGGCTCACCTTGCTCTCGGGGACGGAAAAGCAGGAAGTCGAGCTAAAGCCTGCCGGTGACAAACTGGAAGCAAAAGGAAACTTCAAAGTGCTCGCCAACACCAAGGTCGTCGCGCTGGTCTCGCTGGCCGGGAAGACAGCTACCGCGCGGTTTGTATTGAAGTAAACCTGGAGCAGTTCGGCCAGCCGGCCGTGCGCTTATTTTTTCAGGATGCAAGGGCTCGTGGCCAGGATGTGATGGGCACGGGCCGCGGTTGGCCGTTGTCGTCAATGGCCACATAGGTCAGGCTGGCCTCGGTCACTTTGATGTAACGCCCCTGTGAGCGAAAGCGCTCGGCATAGACCTCGACCTTGACCGTTATTGAGGTGCGGCCGATCCGTGTCAGTTCCGAATAGAAAGACAGAATGTCGCCGACGCGCACCGGCTGCTTGAAAATGAACTCGTTGACGGCGACCGTGGCCATCCGGCCG
This sequence comes from Polaromonas sp., assembly GCA_046714915.1. Taxonomy (GTDB): domain Bacteria; phylum Pseudomonadota; class Gammaproteobacteria; order Burkholderiales; family Burkholderiaceae_C; genus Polaromonas. Next base: position 11,256 of record JBKJZS010000421.1, read on the forward strand.
TCGGCGTAGCGGGCCGGTATCACCGAACCGGCCATATCAACCTGCGCCATGACCCAGCCGCCAAAAATGTCGCCGTTGGCATTGCAGTCCGCCGGCATGGGAATCACTTTGAGAACCAGCTCCTTGTTCAGGGGCAGCTCGACGCTCAAAGAGTCATGGGGAAGGCCGGTTTCGGTGGACATAGGCACAATCAGGTGACGAAATTAATAAACTGCACAATTGTCTCCGATGCGCTCCTTTGCCCCTGTCATCACGTCCCCGCCCGCCCCGGGGGAACCCCCCGAACCGGCTCTGAACCGCTCTGACTGGGCCACGCTGCAGCGCCTGTTTCCCTACCTGTGGGACTACAAATGGCGGGTGCTGGCGGCACTGGCCTTTATGGTGGGCGCCAAACTCGCCAACGTCGGTGTGCCGCTGCTGCTCAAAGACCTGGTGGACGCGATGAGCTTCAAGCCCGGCGATGTGCAGGCGGTGCTGATCGTGCCGGCTTCGCTGCTCGTCGCCTATGGGCTGCTCCGGTTGTCGACCTCGCTGTTTACCGAATTGCGCGAGCTGGTGTTTGCCAAAGCAACTGAAGGCGCGGCGCGCCGGATTTCCCTGGAAGTATTCCGGCATCTGCATGCGCTGAGCCTGCGCTTTCACCTGGAACGCCAGACTGGCGGCATGACGCGCGACATCGAGCGCGGCACGCGCGGCGTGCATTCGTTGATCTCCTACTCGCTCTACAGCATCATCCCGACGTTGATTGAAGTTGCGCTGGTGTTGACCTTGCTGGCGGTCAAATTTGATGTCTGGTTTGCGGGCATCACCATCATCGCGCTGGTTTTTTACATCACCTTCACGGTGACAGTGACTGAATGGCGTACCCAATTTCGCAAGGAAATGAATGAGCTCGACTCCTCGGCGCACAGCCGGGCGATTGACTCCCTGCTCAACTACGAAACCGTCAAGTACTTCAACAACGAAGATTTCGAAGCGCACCGCTACGACGAAAACCTGCTGCGTTACCGCCGTGCCGCCGTCAAAAGCCAGACCACCTTGAGCCTGCTTAACACCGGCCAGCAACTCATCATCGCCGCCGGCCTGGTGGCGATGTTGTGGCGCGCGACGCAGGGCGTGGTTGACGGGCGCATGACGCTGGGCGATCTGGTCATGGTCAATGCCTTCATGATCCAGCTCTACATTCCGCTGGGTTTTCTGGGGGTGTTGTACCGCGAGATCAAGCAGAGCCTGACGGATCTGGAGAAGATGTTCACGCTGATGGAGAAGGAACGCGAGGTGGCCGACAAGCCTGGCGCTCCCCCCCTGTCTCTTCTGCCTTCCCCTCCGGGTGCGGGTGGAGCTGGGGGCCACG
>JBKJZS010000422.1:0-10950 GCA_046714915.1 Polaromonas sp.
ACATTTGTGAACTACCTTTTTTTCGGCCGTTTAGTCGCTGCCCGTCTGTGTCTGTATGTGCTGGGCCTGCTGCTCCTGGCGAGCCAGCCGGCCATGGCACAAACCCTGAAACCCGGCTTGTGGGAAATCAGCAACAAAATGCAGTCGGGGTCGGGCGAGCTCGAAAAGGGCATGGCAGAAATGCAAAAACAGATGGCGGCCATGCCCCCCCGAGCAACGCAAGATGATGCAGGACATGATGGCTAAGCAGGGCGTCGCCATGGGCACGGGCGCGCCAGGCAGCATGGTCGTCAAAATTTGCATGACCCGAGAGATGATTGAGCGTAACGAACTGCCGTCGCAGCAGGGCGACTGCAAGACCAGCACCTCGACGCGTTCGGGCAACACCCTGAAAATGTCGTTTATCTGCACCCAGCCACCATCCAGCGGTGATGGCGTGGTTACCTTTGTCAGCCCCGAGGCTTACACCACAAAAATGGCCATGAAGAGCTCGGTGCAGGGCAAGGCAGAGTCCATGACCATGGACGGCTCCGGCAAGTGGCTGGCCGCCGACTGCGGCGCAGTCAAGCCAATCAGCGGGCCCAAAAAATAGAACGGTCTGAAATGGGCCGCACAATTTTCCGCCGCGCCGCCCCAAGGAAAATTAGCGCCCTCAGGGGCGGAGAAGTTACACGCTGGTAGAGCGAACGTGAGGGCTCCTCGCGGCGAAGGGCCGCTCCGAGCAAGCGACGGCCCCTTCGCAGGCACGGAGTTACACGCGGTGAAGGCATCGAGGCCATTTATCTTTTGCCGAAAATAGCCGTTCCCACACGCACCAGGGTGCTGCCTGCATGAATGGCCGCCTCCAGGTCGGCTGTCATGCCCATCGACAGGGTGTCCATGGCATGCGGCAGCACGCCGGCGCTGTTTATCTGGTCAAAAAGGGTTGCAGCCCCCTTATGAATTGTGCAAGCAGCTATGAAATCCATAGCAGGCTCCGGAATGGACATCAGGCCACGCAGTTGCAGCCGCGGCAGCTGGGCAACTTCAACAGCAAGCGCCTGGGCCTGCTGCGGCGGCACCCCCGACTTGGCTGCGCCGCCGTCGATGTTGACCTGCAGGCAGACCTGCAGCGGCGGCAAATGCGGCGGACGCTGATCGCTGAGCCGCTGCGCCACCTTGAGACGATCAATCGACTGAACCCAGTCAAAATTTTCGGCCACCAGCCGAGTCTTGTTGCTCTGCACCGGACCGATGCAATGCCACTCTGGAAGGCTCCAGCAGGGCCCCGCGCGCGGGGATCGCAACCCCGAAGAATGGCCAGACGCCGGCAGCCGAAGGCCCTCGGCTTCCCATCTGCGAACAGCCAGTATCTTCTCTACCCCCTCCTGAATGTAGTTCTCGCCAAACATTTGTTGCCCGACGGCCAAAGCCTCGATCACGGCTTCGGATCCAAAGGTCTTGGACACGGCCAGCAAACGCACGCTGGCCGGGTCGCGGCCGCACGCCGCACAAGCCGCGTTAATCCGAGCATGGACGGCTTGGAGATTGTCAACAATCATGGTCATAATCGAACTGTAAACCTAGATCTTTGAGGAATCCCCGGGATGGACATTACCCAGCTGCTGGCTTTTAGCGTCAAGAACAAAGCATCTGATTTGCATTTATCAGCCGGCTTGCCGCCCATGATCCGGGTCCACGGGGACGTGCGGCGCATCAATGTCGATCCGCTGGACCACAAGCAGGTTCATGCCATGGTGTACGACATCATGAACGACACCCAGCGCAAGAATTACGAAGAATTTCTGGAGATCGACTTCTCCTTCGAGATCGACGGCCTGGCGCGTTTTCGGGTCAACGCCTTCAACCAGAACCGCGGCGCCGGTGCCGTGTTCCGGACCATTCCCTCAAAAATCCTGACGCTCGAGCAGCTCAACGCACCCAAGATTTTTGCCGACCTGGCCATGAAGCCGCGCGGCATGGTGCTGGTCACCGGCCCCACCGGTTCGGGCAAGTCCACCACGCTGGCCGCCATGGTCAACTACCTGAACGAAACCGAATACGGCCATATCCTGACGGTCGAAGATCCGATCGAGTTTGTGCATGAATCCAAAAAATGCCTGATCAACCAGCGCGAGGTCGGCCCGCACACCCTGAGTTTCAGCGCTGCACTGAGATCCGCCCTGCGCGAAGACCCGGACGCCATTCTGGTCGGCGAAATGCGCGACCTGGAAACCATACGGCTGGCCATGACAGCCGCAGAAACCGGCCACCTGGTGTTCGGCACGCTGCATACCTCCAGCGCCGCCAAAACCATTGACCGGATCATTGACGTGTTCCCCGCCGAAGAAAAGGACATGATCCGCGCGATGCTGTCAGAGTCGCTGCAGGCCGTGATCTCGCAGACCCTGTGCAAGACCAAGGATGGTCAGGGCCGCGTCGCGGCGCACGAGATCATGCTGGGCACCAGCGCCATCCGCAACCTGATCCGCGAAGCCAAGGTGGCGCAGATGTATTCGTCGATCCAGACCGGCAACAGCGTGGGCATGCAGACGCTGGACCAGAACCTGACCGATCTGGTCAAGCGAAACGTGATTTCGGCCGCCGAGGCCCGCGGCAAGGCGAAAATTCCGGAAAACTTCCCCGGCTAGGCATGGCCCCCACGCTTGTCACTTCGTGTAATGCGCTGACGCCCGAGGGGGCTAATTTTTCTTGGGACGGCCCGGCGAAAAATTGCAAGCTCACAGGGGCCTCTACGGCGGCACCCGAATCCAACTAACAAAAGAAGGCACTTTCATGGAACGCGACCAGGCCAGTAAATTCATCAACGACCTTCTCAAACTGCTGGTGGGACGTAACGGTAGCGACTTGTTCATCACCAGCGACTTCCCACCGGCGATGAAGGTCGACGGCAAGGTGACCAAGATCTCGCCGCAGCCGCTGAACGCCGGCCACACGCTGGCCTTGGCACGCGCCATCATGAACGACAAGCAGGCGGCCGAGTTTGAGCGCACCAAGGAATGCAACTTCGCGATTTCGCCGCCCGGCACCGGGCGTTTTCGGGTCAACGCCTTTATCCAGCAGGGCAAGGTCGGTATGGTCATGCGGGTGATTCCTGCCGTCCTGCCGACCATCGATGGCCTGGGCGTACCGCAGGTGCTCAAGGACGTCGTGATGTCCAAGCGCGGGCTGTGCATCCTGGTGGGTGCCACCGGCTCCGGCAAATCGACCACGCTGGCTGCCATGGTGGACTGGCGCAACGAGAATTCGTTCGGCCACATCATCACGATTGAGGACCCGGTGGAGTTTGTGCACCCGCACAAAAACTGCGTCGTGACCCAGCGCGAAGTAGGCCTGGACACCGACAGCTGGGAAGCGGCGCTCAAAAACACGCTGCGCCAGGCCCCCGACGTGATTTTGATGGGTGAGGTGCGTGACCGCGAAACCATGGAACACGCGGTGGCGTTTGCCGAAACCGGCCACCTGTGCCTGTGCACGCTGCATGCAAACAGTGCCAACCAGGCGCTGGACCGCATCATCAACTTTTTCCCGGAAGAGCGCCGCGCCCAGTTGCTGATGGACTTGTCGCTGAACATGAAGGCAATGATCTCGCAGCGCCTGGTCCCCAAGCAGAACAGCACGGGCCGCATCGCGGCGGTCGAAGTGATGCTGAACACGCCACTGATTTCCGACCTGATTTTCAAAGGCGAGGTGTCCGAGATCAAGGAGATCATGAAGAAGAGCCGCAATCTGGGCATGCAGACCTTTGACCAGGCGCTGTTCGATGCCTTTGAAAGCAATATGATCACTTACGATGATGCCCTGCGCAATGCCGACTCCGTCAACGACTTGCGGCTGCAGATCAAACTCAACTCCCAGCGCGCCAAAACACAAGATTTGAGCGCGGGTACGGAACACATGGCGATTGTTTAAGGTTTTATTGAATATATGAGCACTTCCAGCACCAACCCCAAAATTTACGAGCCCGCCCCGACCCGCAAGGTGGCCTTTCTTGGCCTCGGCGTCATGGGTTACCCGATGGCCGGCCACCTCGCGCTGGCCGGCCACCTTGTGACCGTCTACAACCGGACCGCTGCCAAGTCAATAGCCTGGTGCGCCGAGTACGCGGGGGCAAACCAGCCCAAACATGCTGCAACGCCGCGCGAAGCGGCGCAAGGCGCGGATGTCGTGTTCTGCTGCGTCGGCAACGACGATGACCTGCGCGGCGTGACGCTCGGCAAGGACGGGGCTTTTGCCGGCATGCAGCCGGGTGCCATCTTTGTCGACCACACGACCGCATCGGCCCGCGTGGCGCGCGAGCTGTACGCCGCAGCCCAGGCACTGAAGCTCCAGTTTGTCGATGCCCCGGTCTCGGGCGGGCAGGCCGGCGCCCAAAACGGCATGCTCACCGTCATGTGCGGCGGCGATGCGGACGCGTTTGAAAGGGTCAAACCAGCCGGCATGGCTTTTTCAAAAGCCTTCACGCTGATGGGTGCCAGCGGCGCCGGCCAGCTAACCAAAATGGTCAACCAGATCTGCGTCGCCGGGTTGGTGCAAGGCCTGAGCGAAGCCGTGGCTTTTGGACAGAAGGCCGGTCTGGACATGAACCAGGTGCTGGACGTGATCGGCAAGGGTGCGGCGCAAAGCTGGCAACTCGACAACCGCGGAAAAACCATGGTGGCCGACAAGTTTGACTTCGGTTTTGCTGTCGACTGGATGCGCAAGGACCTGGGCTTGGTGCTCGATGAAGCCAAGAGCAATGGCGCGCGGCTGCCAGTCACAGCGCTGGTGGACCAGTTTTATGCCGACGTGCAGGCGCTGGGCGGCCAGCGCTGGGACACGTCCAGCCTGATCCGGCGGCTGAAGTAAACCCTCTTCGTGCGCTTGATGGCCTGGCTCTGAAGGCCTGAACCGAGACAGTCCCGTCAGCAGTGACGCTTTCAAATAAAAAGGCCGGCAAAACGCCGGCCTTTTTCGAGAAAATGACGCCGAATTATCCGCCGCTGCCCTGACCACGGGGTGCGGTGGCCGGCCTGGCCAGCGCGGGCAGAAGGCGCTGTAGCTCTTCCTCGCTGATGATTTCAAGAATACGCACGACTTTCTGCACCCCGCGGGCACCGCGCGCGATCTCGGTGGCGCGGTCAGCTTCGCGCTGCGTCACCCGCCCCATCAGGTAGACAGTACCGCGTTCAGTGACCACCTTGAAGGCGTTCGCGAAAATATCCCTCGCATCAATCAGCAAGGCCTTGACCTGGCCGGTGATCAGGACGTCGGAAGAACGCTGCGCGAGCGACGGGCTGTCGATGATGGCCAGTTCATTGACCACGCCGTTGACGTTCTCAATCCGTGCAACGACCTGCTCCACCCCTTTTTTGTCCTGTTCATTGAGAACTTCACCCGTCAGCAGTACCTGACGGTTGTAGCTGGTCACGCTGACCCGCGCCCGGCTCCCCACGCTGTCACGCACGCGGTTCATCGCACGCAGTTCGATGCCCTCGTCGTCAAGCTGGGTACCGGAAGTTCGGCGGTCAATCGCCACCAGCGCGCCGCCCGCCACCGCGCCACCCAGCACCAGCGGAAAGCAGGCTGTCAAGGTGCCGCCCAAGGCAGCCACAGTGCAAACCGTCAACACCAGCCGTTTAAAAATGGCCGTTTGATTGCGCATGGGTTTCATTAAGGGCTCTCCTGGTCACCAAGTAATTGGGCATCCACGCCATCACAAATGCAGTGAAGGGCCAGCAGATGAACTTCCTGAATCCGTGCGGTGCGATCATGGGGCACGCAGATGTGAACGTCGGTCTCGCGCAGCGCCGTGCTCATTTTTCCGCCACCTCTGCCGGTCAGCGCCACCACCGTCATCTCGCGCTCGTGCGCCGCTTCGATGGCCGCCAGCACATTGGCCGAGTTTCCGCTGGTACTCAGCGCCAGCAGCACATCGCCGGCGCCGCCCAGCGCGCGGACCTGCTTGGAAAAAATCACGCTGAAGTCGTAGTCGTTGGCAATCGCCGTGAGGATGGAACTATCGGTGGTCAGCGCAATCGCGCCGAGTTCGGGCCGCTCGCGCTCAAAGCGCCCGACAAATTCGGCCGCAAAGTGCTGGGCATCGGCTGCCGAGCCCCCGTTGCCGCAGGCCAGGACCTTGCCACCGCTGGTCACGCTGGCCAAAATCGCCTGCACCGCTGCGGCAATCGGCTTGGACAAGGTTTGTGCCGCCTGGTATTTCAGGTCGGCGCTGTCAATAAAGTGCTGTTCAATGCGTTGTTCGAGCATGGGTCAATGATAGCGGGTCAATGTTTCAATCCGCGCCTTGAAACTTTTTTAAGCCGTGGACGCGCCATGTTGCTTACAGATTTGGGGGCTGAAACGCAATTCACAAGCCGGAGGAGTCTTCAGTCGGCGTCAAAAGCGCCACGCAGCCATTCAATCGCCACCGCGTCGGGCGCATCCAGCCGGCCCTGCACCAGCACTACATCAAAGCGGCAAGGGGGCACACTGGCAAAACGCATCAGGTAGTGGCGCGCCGCAAAAATGATGCGCCTTCGCTTGACCGCACCGATACTGGCCGCCGCGCCCCCGTGCAGATTGCTCTTGCGCTGGCGCACTTCGACAAACACCAGTGTGCCGTCCGGTGCATGCATGATCAGGTCCACCTCGCCGCCGCCACGGCCGGGGGTTCGATAATTGGCCTCGACCCGTCGCAAGCCGGCCTGGATCAGGTAAGCCAGCGCCAGCGCTTCGGCCGTGTCTCCCAGCCGCTTGGTGGTAATCTGGCCGGGCTGCTTTGCAACACCGGCCGCGTCGCCCGCGTCGGCACTGCTGGAGCGGGCGCCGATGCCCGGCAATTTTGCAACCTGTTTTTTGGAAAACCACATTGAACGCTTCCTTCGATCTGGCACTGCCCGCGGCGCGCGCCGCAGCAGGCATGCAGCATTATCCCGAAGCTGCGCTGTATGTAGTGGCCACCCCGATAGGCAACCTGTCTGACATCAGCCTGCGGGCGCTGCATGTGCTGCAACTGGTGCACGCCATCGCCTGCGAAGACACGCGCCATACCCAAACGCTGCTGCGCCAGTACGGCATCGACAAGCCCTTGCTGGCCGTGCATGAGCACAATGAAGCACAGGCCGCGCTGCTTGTGATTGAACGGCTGCAGCGGGGCGAACGGGTTGCTTATGTCAGTGACGCCGGCACCCCGGCAGTGAGCGATCCGGGTGCACGGCTGGTGGCAGCCGTGCGCGCCGTCGGACTGGCGATCATGCCCGTGCCCGGCGCGAGCAGCGTGACCACCGCACTGAGTGTGGCGGGCATCACTGGCGGGGCAGACTTTGTCTTTGCCGGTTTTCTACCGTCCAAAACCGCCGAAAGGGATCAGGCCGTGCAGGCGCTGCAGGCAGACAAGCGTGCCGTCGTCATTCTGGAAGCGCCGCACCGGATTGAAGCCCTGGCGCGGGCCATGGCGCCGCTCGGCACAAGAGGGGTCACGGTGGGCCGGGAGTTGACCAAGCAGTTTGAAGAGATCGCCAGCGTCGCGGCGCAGGATCTGAGCGCCTGGCTGGCCGCCAGCAGCCAGCGCACCCGCGGTGAATTTGTGCTGGTGCTGCATCCGGGCCAGCAGGCGCAGGCCAAAGACGATGGCAGCCGGGTTTTGCAGTTGTTGCTGGCCGAATTGCCGCTGAAAACCGCAGTGAAAGTCGCCGCCGAAATCACTGGCGCGCCACGCAACGAACTCTACGAAGCGGCTTTGCAGCTGAAGAAGGCCTGAGGCCCCGATGATTCCAAGCCCTCGCCAGACTCCGCCCGGCGTCAACTAAGGGACGGTGGGTACCATGCTCGGGCGCTCTTCCACGCCGGGATGGGCTTTTTGAACCACCTGTCGGCTGTCCAGATAAACCCAATAAAACATGTCCTGCTGGTCATACCAGCGGTAGGTCAATATGTCGCCCGGCCACGACGTCACCCGCTCGACAAAAGCGGGGCGGCCGAACTCGCGCAGCATATCCTCGCGCGTCCACTGGCCAAGCCCTATGCGCGCGAAATCCCTGGCGTTGAGAACTTGCCGGACACTGAGCACGCGGCCCGACGCGTCAAGATCCACCATGAAAGCGTACTGGCCGCCCGGTTGGCCTGAGTACTGCAGTCGAGCTCCCTGGCTCAGGGCCACCACGGCACCGGGTTTGCCCATGCGCGAGACCACCTCGTCGCGCGCCATGCCCGGGCTGACGGAGCTGATCGGGTGAAGCGCGCAACCGCTCACCCAAAGCAGGATCGTGACCAGAAGGAGAAGGGTTTTGTGCAATCTCATGGCGGGGTCCTTGTTCCTGAATGTCTCCTGACTGTCTCCTGAATGTCGGTCCCAGTTTTGTTATACACCGCCTCCAGCGCTTTTGCAGGACACGGCGTTTTAAAAGCAGTTCGCGGCCAGCGACAATCAACACCCATGGACAAACCCCAAGCGCCCGCCACCGACAGAAACCGCGAACCAATTCTGCAGGTCTTGCGTGAGCGCTTTGCCGACCGTCGCCAGGTGCTGGAAATTGGCAGTGGCACCGGCCAGCACGCGGTGTATTTTGCGCGCGCTCTGCCCTGGTTGCGCTGGCAGACCTCGGATATCGCCAGCCACATGCCGGGCATACAGCTGTGGCTGGCTGAGGCCGACCTGCCGAACACACCGGCAGTGCTTGAAATTGACCTGAGATGGACGTGGCCGGCGGTCGAATTTGACGCGGTCTTCAGCGCCAACACCCTGCACATCATGGGCTGGCCTGAAGTGCAGCGGCTGTTCTCGGAGCTGGGCCGGCGCATGCCGCCCGCAGGGCTGCTCACCGTGTATGGCCCGTTCAACTACGGCGGCCTCTTCACGAGCGATAGCAATGCCCTTTTTGACGCGTCCCTGCGCGCCGCCAACCCGGCCAGCGGGCTGCGCGATATGGAGGCGGTCGACGCATTGGCAGCGCTGGCTGGCCTGCGCTTGCTCGAAGACCGCGCCATGCCCGCCAACAACCGCTGCATCACCTGGCAGCGCGGCCCGATCAACGCGCCTAAAGCGCTCTCAAGGTGAGCTTCCCGGGACGAGACGAATACCGGATGCTGGCATCGAACTGCTCAAGCTGAATCCGCGCAGCCCGGTTCGCATAATGGGCAGCCTATGGAGTGCGGACAACAGGGGCAAGGTCAGTCGGCGCAAAACGCGGTAGTCGACATGGCTTTCGAGCGCACGCGCCATCGTTTCAGGCTTGAGCGCCGCCTCCGGGGGGACAGGCTGTATCCGGTGGCGGTTGTGATCTTCTCCGGTCTGATCACTTCCACGCTGCTGGACTCCTTCCTCACCCCGGCGATGGTCAAGCTGTTTGGCCGCAAGCCTATCGAAAACCTGGTTGCCGTGTCTGGCAGCGAGGCATACTGATTTTCTTCAACCCTTCCCTCGAAAGGAACTCACGTGAAACTCCAAACCATTCTGACTTCCGCCGCCATCGCCTTCAGCGGCGCTGCAATTGCCCAGAAGGACGACCATTCTCCCAAGCACGGCGGCATCTTCCTGGAAGGCAAGGTGGCGGACATGGAGGTCGTCGCGAAGCCTGAGATGATCCAGGTCTACGTGTACGACCACGGCAAGCCTGCAAAGGTGGAGGGCGCCAAGGGCAAGGTCACGCTGCTAAACGGCTCCGAGAAGACCGAAGTCGAAATGGTTCCCGCCGGCGACAAGCTGGAAGCCAAAGGCAACTTCAAGGTGGCCAAGGGCACCAAAGGCATTGCTTCGGTGACGCTGGCGGGCAAGCCAGCGGCGACGGCTCGCTTCGTGATCAGGTAGGCGGTCTTGAGCCGGCTGCTGTCGTCACGCAGCCTGAGATACGGCGGCCAGTGCAGTTCAAAAACCGTCGAGGCCGCACGAGCCCGGTCGAGGGCGGAGCCGCAGGGGGCGACGCATCCAGCAGGGCGAACTGGATCTGGAACCCGAGGCACCGACGCGTGGCCAGCTAATGGATACCCTTGACCGGCTCAACGGCAGATATGGCCGCGGCACCGTTGCGCTGGCCAGCGCGGGCGTGCAGGGCCCGAAGCGGGCATTCGAGATGAAGCGGAACCTCCTGACGCCGCACGCAGTACACGACCTCCCGGGCCGATCTGCCGGTGGCAAAAGCGTGAGCTGATCCGCACCACCTGTCGATTCATCCTCGCGACGGCGCTTCGCGTAAAACCCTGCACCCCGTTGCAAGCTGCGCCATGGCGGCGTGGGATCGCCTTATCGCGGGGCCTGACAGATCGCTCAATCCACTTTTTCGAACTTCGGGGCACGATGCTGGTCAAGGATCTTGGAAGCATAACTGTGCCGCGTGGGAGCATAACCGTGCCGTCCGCGATCACAAAAATGATGCGTTTGAGCAGAAAATTACAAGATTGAGCGGCTCCAAGGTCATAAACCGACATATTCGGCTAACTAGAGGCTCAATCCAAATGAAGCATAAGCGGGCCGAAGCGGCACGCTTATGCTTCCGGTGACAGCATGACACGTTAAGAGAGGGGTATCTGGTGCGCTGGCGGGGATCACAAATCAAGCTGCAACCCGCATGAAATCAAGGTTTCAAGAAACAAGATTTCCAATCTACCGCCAAAAATACCGCAAATTCGTAAAGTGTTGGTCTTGTGGTGATTCTGACACGGCTTGACGCACCGCGACGCGGACCGAATTTTCAAAGGCCTGTTGCACAGTTTTTTCTTGCAGCGAAGATGGCCGCCCCAGCTTTGCTTGTGGTGGTGGCCGTCAAAACACCGCCCTTCACCCCACTCCGGTTGAAAAAGCTGCCACGCCGCCGGTGTGACAATGGTCGATGTAGAACTATGAACCCGACGAAATCATTGAGCACGCCACCGTGACTGACACCCGGGGGGTTAGTGTTGTCATGCCGGTGATGACTATGGGTACCGACCTCGTACCCAGATGAAGAAAATCTCAAAAACCAGAAATTCAAAGCG
>JBKJZS010000423.1:0-1780 GCA_046714915.1 Polaromonas sp.
CGGTCGGGCTTGAAGGCCAGGACCACGTCGTCCGGCATCTCGCTGAGCACTTGGGCGCCCGCCACTGACCAGGCGCCACGGTACTCTTCGCGCGGGTCGCACACGGTGACGGCAAAGCCGCTGAACAGGGCCATGGTCGCCAGGTATTCGGTGAGCTGGCCCGCGCCGATCAGCAGCATGCGGTACTCGGGGCCAAAGGTGTTGACGAGTTCTTCAGCCGTGACGCTGAGCTCGGCGGGTCCCCTGGCCTGCGAAAGCAGCACCGTGCCATCTTTCAGGCTCACAGCACGCTGCATCAGTTGCCCGGCTTCCAGCGACTCCACCAAGTGGTCCAGGGCTGCAGCATCGGGGTCGTACTCCAGCAGCAGCTCCAGCGTGCCGCCACAGGGCAGGCCAAAGCGATGCGCTTCGTCGGCGGTGACGCCGTATTTGACCAAAGCGGGCGGACCCGATGGAATGGTTTTGTTGCCGGCTTTACTGCCCGCATCGTGAACCGCCGCCGACGCGTAGGCTTGCGTGTGCTGGTAAATCAGGTCGTCTTCAATACAGCCGCCGGATACCGAGCCGACGACCGCCCCGTCTTCACACAAGGCCATGATGGAGCCCACCGGCCGCGGCGACGAACCCCAGGTGCGCACCACGGTGGCCAGCAAAGCGCGCTTGCCCGCCGCGCGCCAGTTGCGCAGGGTACGCAGCACCGTCACATCAAGGTTTTCCATTTGATTTCCTTTTGCCTGGATCAATCCCTGCTCATCGACTGACGAGCCAGATGACCAGCGCCAGCACCGCGGCGCAGGCGATGTAGACCCACACCGGAATGCCTGAATTTTGCACGCGACTCACGGGCTCCGCGTCCACCTCGCCCATCACCACTTTTGCGGCATAACTTTCGGGGTGCTGGCGCTGCATTTCTTCGTCAAAACGTTTGAAGAAATCTTCCGCCATGGACTTGGCTGCGCCGTCAATCAGGCGCTGCCCGAGCTGGGCCACCTTGCCGCCGACCGAAGCATGCACGGTGTAAGACAGCTCGCAGCCGTCGTCGTTGGGTGTCAGCTTGACCTCGGCGCTGCCTTTGCCAAAACCGGCCGGACCGCCCTGCCCTTCAAACGACAGTTTGTAGCTGGCCGGCGGGTTAATCTCGCTGAGTGTGATCTTGCCGGAAAATTTGGCCGAGACCGGCCCGATTCTCAAAGCCATACCGATCGCGTACTGGTTCTCGCCGGAGGCCTCGACTTTGTCGCAGCCGGGTATGCAGGTCTTGAGCACGGCGGGATCGTTCAGCGCGTCCCAGGCCTGTTGCTGTGTCACGGCCAGTTGACGACTTCCTTGCATGTCCATGGTGTTTTCCTTTTTTCTAATTTTCAGTCAATTGAGGGGCGAGGTCCAGTACGATTCAGTTCAGTCATTCACCTGGAGCCGCTATGACAAAACGCTGACTTGTCATTGCGGGCCTGACCCGCAATCCATGGATCCCGGATCAAGTCCGGGATGACAGTCGGGTCAGGGATGACAAACCAGGGGCCAAGGGCTTCACTGAACCGCATTGAGGGCTATTTTTTCATCAGAGCAGCCAGACCGGCCGCCAGTTCTTCGAGCTTGGCTAAATTGTGCACCGCCAGCATGCCGTGCGCGTGGGCATGCAGCACCGACGCGCCGCGCGCCAGCGGCGCATAACCGTCAAACCGCAGCAAGGGGTTGAGCCAGAGCAGGCGGCGGCTGCGCCGGCGCAGCCAGGCCAGCTCCTGCGCCAGCTCGGCCGGCTCGCCGGTGTCCAGACCGT
>JBKJZS010000424.1:0-7484 GCA_046714915.1 Polaromonas sp.
TCTCGACATGGAGCTCCCACGCTCGCCGCCGGAGGCGGCTGCGCGAGGCCTTGCAGGCAGCGGCTCGCGGGACGGTTCGCCTCTGTCGCCTGTCCAAGCCTGCTCAGGCAGGCTTGAAGCCGCAGGCTCCCGCCCCGAGGTGGCCTTCTCGTGGGGAAACGACCCGGTGGCGCTCATCGCTTGGTACCTGCCGCAACAACGACGACCGGGATGCCTGCCGCCCGCTTGATTGCCCCCCGAATGCGCTGGTAGGTCCCACAGCGGCAAATATTGGTCATGGCTGCGTCAATGTCGGCATCGCTGGGTTTCGGCTTCTTTTCAAGCAATGCCGCAGCAGCCATCAGCATGCCGGACTGGCAGTAGCCGCACTGCGGGACCTGGGCGGCTATCCAGGCCCGCTGCAGCGCATGGGGTTTGTCGGGCGTGCCCAGCGCCTCAATGGTCTGGATGCGTTTGCCGACCAGGGTCGATGCCGGCGTCACGCAGGAGCGCACCGCCTGTCCGTCCACTCGCACGGTACAGGCGCCGCAGGCCGCCACACCGCAGCCAAATTTGGTGCCCGTCATATTGAGCAGATCGCGCAGCACCCACAGCAAAGGCATGGCGGGGTCGGCATCGACCTGGACCGCCTTGCCGTTGATTTGCAGTTCCATAGATAGCTTCCGGAGTTGTGGGTGGCCGCCTCTGAACGTGGCCCCGCCACTGATGTCCACTGCACTATAGCGATCCAGCACGGGCTTAAAAGCTGAAACACCAGCATGCGAAATGCCTCACCCGGATAATCCCTAGCAACATGGCATTAATTACACTTCTTGACGCTCAACTCGCTTTTGGGCACGTCGCGCTGCTGGACCACGCAGATTTTTCACTTGAATCGAATGAACGCATTGGCCTGATCGGCCGCAACGGCACTGGCAAATCGTCACTGCTCAAAATCCTCGCCGGGCTCGAAAAGCCCGACGACGGCACCCTGCAATTGCAGCAAAACCTGCGCATTTCCTATGTGCCGCAAGAGCCCAGCCTGGACCCGCACGCCACGGTTTTTGAAGCTGCCAGCGCCGGCCTGGCGCGGACTCGCCACGTCGTCGAGCAGTACCTGGCCGCTGACGAACATACCGACCTGGACGCCCTGCAGTCTGAAATCGAGGCGCTGGACGGCTGGAACTGGGAGCAGCGCGTCGAGGAAACGCTGCACCGCCTGCACCTGGACAAAGACGCCATCGTGGGCTCGCTCTCGGGCGGCACCAAAAAACGCGTGGCGTTGGCGCAGGCGCTGGTCGCCAAACCCGACGTGCTGCTGCTCGACGAGCCGACCAACCACCTGGACCTGGACTCGATTGCCTGGCTGGAAGATCTGCTGGTCAATTTCAATGGCAGCATCATCACCATCACCCACGACCGGGCTTTTCTGGATCAGGTCGCCACCGCGATCATGGAGCTGGACCGCGGCAAGCTGCGCAGCTACCCGGGCAACTTTGCCCAGTACCTGATCCAGAAGGAAGACCAGATGGCGCAAGAGGCGGTCGTCTTCGCCAAGGCGGACAAGCTGCTGGCCCAGGAAGAAGTCTGGATTCGCAAAGGCGTGGAAGCCCGCCGCACGCGCAGTGTGGCGCGGATTGGTCGGCTCGAAGCCCTGCGTGACAACCGCGCGGCGCGACGCGATGCCGTCGGGCGGGTCAATCTGGACGTTTCCAGCGGTGAAAAAAGCGGCAAGATCGTAGCCGAGCTCACCGAGGTGTCGAAAAGCTTTGGCCACCCCGGCGCAGAAAAAATCATCGTCAATCGTTTCAGCGGCACCCTGCTTCGCGGCGACAAGGTCGGCCTGCTGGGTCCCAACGGCGCTGGCAAAACCACGCTTCTCAAGCTGATTTTGGGCGAGCTGCAGCCCGACCTGACCACGCCGCCCGGAAAAATCCGCCAGGGCGCCAATCTGGAGGTGGCCTACTTCGACCAGATGCGCGACGCGCTGGACCTAGACGCCACGCTGGAAGACTTCATCAGCCCCGGCAGCGAATGGGTCGAGATCAACGGCCAGAAAAAACACGTCAAGAGCTACCTGACTGACTTTTTGTTCTCACCCTCCCGGGCCAACTCGCCGGTGCGCACGCTGTCGGGCGGCGAGCGCAACCGCCTGCTGCTGGCGCGCCTGTTTGCGCGGCCGGCCAACGTGCTGGTGCTGGACGAGCCGACCAACGACCTCGATATCGACACGCTGGAGCTGCTCGAAGACCTGCTGCAAAACTACGAAGGGACCGTGTTTCTGGTCAGCCATGACCGGCGCTTTCTCGACAATGTGGTCACCAGCACGATTGCCTATGAAGGTACGCCGGAAAACCCCGGTTTCTGGCGGGAGTACGAAGGCGGCGTGTCGGACTGGATCACCCAGTCGAAGCGGGCCGCGCAAATTATCGGCAGCAGTAAACCCCCTGCGGCCGCCTCCAGCCCTAAAAATACAAGAAAAAACAGCTCTGACGCCAATAAAGACGTGCGTGAACAGCTATCAAAAAAGAAGCTAAGCTACAAGGATCAGCGCGAGCTGGATGGTTTGCCGGCGCTGATCCAGCAGCTCGAATCGCAGCAAAAGGCGATTGAGCAGGAGCTGTTTGACGGCACGCTCTACACCAGCAATGCCAAACGTGCAGCCGAGCTGAATGCCCGCAACACCAAGCTTGAAGAAGAACTGATGACTGCGCTGCAGCGCTGGGAAGCGCTGTCGTCCTGAGGTAGGGCCGTCTATCCCTTCGCCGTTCGGGTTGAGCCTGTCGAAACGTCTTCTCCCTCCATCGCTGCGTCGGGCAGACTTGGACAAGCTCGGCCCGAACGATTAGACCAAGCGCGGCGCTGTCGGGCAAAGCGCCTACAAAATCTCACGCCGAAACCGGGCCGCCGGCTGCCCCGGGCAAGCGACGCTTGCGCTAAAGTGACTGCATCGCACCAGCCCGCTTTTTCATGCAGATCCGCACCCCGCCTCATGTTTACCCACCTTCGGCGCTTTTTTGGCGCTGGCTAAGTTTGTTGCTGTTCAGCGCCTGGATGAGCGGCTGCGCCTCTTTGCCCAGCGAGGTGGACCGACCGGTCTCGTTGGCGCTGGCGACGCCCAGCGACACCGCGCTGGGCCAGGCCGTTCAAGCCCGAGCTGCCAGCGCCGGCACCCGCAACGACTCCGGTTTTTCCCTGGTGAACAGCGCCGAACTGGCTTTTACCAGCCGCATGGCCCTGATCAATGCCGCGCAGAAGACGCTGGACATCCAGTATTACGCGATCCATGCCGATGAGACGACCGACCGCATGTTTGAAGCCCTGCGCGCGGCCGCCGCGCGCGGCGTGCGTATCCGCATCCTGCTGGATGACTTCAACACGGCCGGCAAAAACGCCCAGGTACTGAAGCTGGCCTTTGAAAAAAACATCGAGTTGCGCCTGTTCAACCCCTTGCCGGGCGGGCGTGGCTCCATGTTCTTGCGCATCTTGGGCAACCTCAAGGACCTTGACCGGATCCAGCGGCGCATGCACAACAAGATTTTTGTCGCCGACAACGCGGTCGCCATCACCGGCGGGCGCAATCTGGGCGAGACCTATTTCGGCCAGGGCGAGGCCACCAACTTCATCGACGCCGACGTGCTGGCCGCGGGCCGCATTGTGCGCGAGCTGTCGCGCAGCTTTGACCAGTACTGGAACAACCCGCTGGCCTACCCGGTGCAGTCGCTGATGACCGCGAAGGAAATTGAGGCATTGAAACCTCCACCGACGCCGGCCAAGCCGGCCGACTCGGGTGCGTCAGGCAGCGGCGAGGTTTCTGCCACAACTTCGGCTGGACCGGCGCCGCCGGCGCGAGCCGCCACCGCCATCGACGGTTCCGTCAGTGTCATCGAAGCCCTGCCCGAAACCACCAACCTGGCGCTGCTGAACTGGACCTGGGCACCCTCGGTGTTGCTGGTCGACAAGGCTTCCAAGATTGCTGCCGATGCCGATGACGTGGAACAAGCGCAGGACACCACGGTCGACGGGCTGCTGCAGCTGATGGCTCAGGCCAGCAGCGACCTGCTGATCGTCTCGCCCTACTTTGTGCCGGGTCAGCGCATGATGGACCAGCTCGCCGCCATCCGGAAGAAAGGCGTTCGCATCCGCGTGCTGACCAATTCGCTGGCGTCCAACGACGCACCGGCAGCCCATGTGGGTTACGCCCGCTACCGCAAAGACCTGCTGGCCCTGGGCATCGAGCTCTATGAGATGCGCGCCGAACAGCAAGGCTCAATCACCCGCTTCGGCTCCACCGGTAGTTCCGGCTCGGGCGGTGGCTCGCGCGCCAGTCTGCATGCCAAAATTGTCGTGCTGGACGAGCGGCTGCTGGTGGTCGGCTCGATGAACCTGGACCTGCGCTCGCAGTTGCAAAATACCGAAGTGGCGCTGGTGATCCGCAGCCGCAAACTGGCTGGCGAAACAACGCGGCTGATTGAACCGGCGCTGGCGAGGGGCGCCTACAAGGTTGAACTGGTCAATGATCAGCTGGTCTGGCGTGCGCCAAAAGGGTCGTCACTGAAAGACAGTTTGAGCGAACCCGATGCCAGTGTGGGCTTGAAGATCATGCTGAAAATGATTGGCCCGTTTGCGCCGGATGAGATGCTTTGACGCCTGGAAGCGTCGTTTCGCGCAACTCTCAAGGATTTTCGGCCTTTACCCCAATGGATACGGGCGTTAGAAGCTATCAAATTAATAGCGTTTTGTTTGGTGGCCGAACCCGGAATTCCCCCGGCGGGCGAGTGCTTGTTGAGAAGCTGATGAACCGCATTTTCTTTCAGGCCAAGGCACGCTGCGGACCCCTGGGGCGGTAGGCGCCGGAAGACAGGGTGCTGAGTAACGCTCCGGTTCAGCGGCGAGGGAACTCCCGTAGCGCAGCTCCGGGGACGATTCGTTGCTGCGCGCCAATACCTGGTCCTGGTTCTGGGCCTGACATGGGGGTTCAGTGGCTGCCGAAGCTGCCCGCAGCAGCGATGGATTCGGCTTACTGCGCCAGGTAGCGCTCTACGCCGGCTTCATCCCAGCGGATGCCGCTGCCTGGTACGTCAGGGGCGATTGCATGGCCATTTTCCACCTTGAGCGGTTCTTGCAGGATCGGGTTGGCCCAGTCCACGTACTCCAGCCAATGGCCTGTTGGGGTCACCGCCAGCAGGTGGGCGCTGATTTCCGGAAAGAGGTGGCTTGAAAGCGGCAGACCGACGGACTCGGCGAGGGCCGCAGCACGCATCCAGCCGGTGACGCCGCCAATCTTCATGGCATCCTGCATCCCCAGGTCGGAAGCGCCGGCCGCCAAGCCCTTGCTCATGTCCTGCGGCCCCCACCAGTTCTCTCCCATCTGGATGGCGACCCGGCTCTTGCTGCGGATCTGCGCGTGCCCTGCAAAGTCATCGGCCAGCGTCGGCTCTTCGACCCAATACAGGCCCTCGCCCGCCAGCGCTTCAGTGCGCCTGAGGGCCTCCGGAACAGTGAGGGACTGGTTGTAGTCGGACATCAGTTGAACCTCGTCACCCACCGCACGCCTGACGGCGCGCACGACGTTGATGTCCGTCTGCAGATCGGCATAGCCCAGCCTGAGCTTTATCGCCCCAAAACCCGGGGCGAGCAGGCGCTGGGCCTCGGGGCCTGCGCGTTCGGGGCCAATCATTCCCAGACCGCAGCTGTTGTACGTCGGGATGGGTCGCAGCTCGCCACCCAGCAGCCGCGCCAGCGGCAGGGACTGTGCTTTTGCCAGCGCGTCCCAGGCCGCCATGTCGATGCCGGCCATCGCCATGCCGGTCACGCCTTTCAACCCGAGCAGCCGAAACTGGCGTTGCAGCTTTCGTTCAAGCTCCAATGGCGCGACTGCGTCCCCCTGGAGGAGCGGCGCCAAATTCCCGAGGAGCTGCGTAACCGGCTTGAGCGCCAGCGGTGTGTAGCAAAAGAGATAAGTGGACCCGGTAACACCTTGCTCGGTGAAGAGGTCAATCAAGGCAAGCGGCGCGATGCTGATCGTGCCGCTGCTGGTTTGCAGCGGACTCGGCATTGGCACATTGACTGCGCGAACGCGCAGCTCGCGAATGGTCAGTCGAGGATGAAAGGTCATGGCGGTTTTCCTTCCTGCGATCACAGCTTTGACAAGGAACGTTTCCTGCTGAGCGGAAAACGTCCCCCTGTCGGACCCTAGAGTCTAGCGAACCAGAATCTGCCAGGCAATGACCGCCTGCGCGAAAAAGCCCACGGTGAACGCGAGTGTCCGGACCCAGGGCACGCCGAAAGTGTAGGCCAGCGCGTGCACGACCCGGGCCCAAAAATAAACCACGCTGGCCCAGGCAACGGCCGTGTTCGTGATGCCGGCGACGATCGAATTCTGCGCAGTCAGCCGCTATGCCATCTTGGCAAGAATTCCGTTCATTTCGTCCTTGGAGAAGGCGCGCAGGGTTTGCGTGCGAACATTGCCCGCCGTACCAATGGCCAATGCGAATGCGGTTGCCGATATGTCATCCGGCGCTTCGATGACTGCGACCAGATCGTAGTGCCCCAGCGTCCAGTAGATTTGCGTCATAGTGGCCCCAAACTTCTTTGCGGCCTCTTTGACGGCATCGGCGCGTTTCGTGCTGTCCTTGACGTTGCGAATGCCCTGATCTGTGAAGTTGGAAAGTGCAATGTAGGTAGCCATGCTGGTTCTCCTTTTAGGCAAATAGGGCCTCACAGTTCGAATCGGCCAGCGACGGCCCCGTCGCGCTGACCCACCGTTGGAGTTCGGCGGTGGCCCTAGGCCATGCGCCGGATGACGCGGGCGAATCCCGCGTTTGTTTTCGCAACCTTGATGCGCGGGTTTTTCATCGGCTGGGGAGCTCTGATCTTCAAGCACAGGGAATCTGGAATGATGCTAGTACCATGCCGTCGATTTTGCAAGAGCCGCTGACAGAGCCGCTGTCAACGCGCGGGAGCCGATGTGTATTGGCAGGTGGTCGAACGCAGCGCCGGACCCGGTTTAAACGCGGGCCCGCGAAACGGCCCAGGCCCGACGCCGGGAATGCGACTGCAGGCGTTTTAGCACTTGCCCCTCATCGGTCAGCGTCTTGCCGTTGTGAGGGAGTTCATACAGGAAGGCTTAGCCTCGTGCACAGCGGAGCGCTCAGCAATTCGAGGTCCCGAGGGTTGTCGGATCGGGTGTTTCCCCCGTTCGCGGTTTCCCTGGGGGGACAGTCGATTTCTGTGCCAACTTCGCGCGCTGCCAAGGGCCTTCAGCAGGTTCACCCTAGTACTGCAACCCGGAAGTAGGGAAACATAATGAAAGTGATGGCTTCGTGCCCAGGGCAAGGCGCAAGCCGCAAGCCGCAGCGAAGGATGGCCGCCTTCGCAAGAGTTGCAACGCCGCCGTGGGTGCGAAGACGCGCTTTCATGTTTCGATATTTTCGGGTTGCAGTACTAGTACTTCAGGGCCGTACTTTTGCCCCAGAACACCCGGTAGGCAAACACCGTGTAAC
>JBKJZS010000425.1:0-1228 GCA_046714915.1 Polaromonas sp.
GAACTACCCCTGGTTTGTCGGCGGCAATGTGTTCATTCCGGCGTTGCTGACGGGCAATGCCGTGCTTTACAAACCGTCTGAATACGCCACGCTGACGGGACTGGAAATAGCACGCCTGCTGCATGAAGCGGGGGTGCCGGCGAGTATTTTCGTCGCCGTGGTGGGAGACGGTACGGTCGGGGCCGCGCTGCAGGCGCAAGCCATTGATGGCCTCTTTTTCACCGGTTCTTACGCCACCGGCGCCCGGATTGCCGAGGCCATGGGCCCGCGCCTGGTCAAGCTCCAGCTCGAACTCGGCGGCAAGGACCCAACCTACGTCTGTGAAGATGCCGACCCGCAAGGCGCCGCCGCAGCGCTGGCTGACGGCGCGATGTACAACACGGGCCAGAGCTGCTGCTCGGTGGAGCGTATCTACGTGCACGAAGCCATTCACGACGCTTTTGTCGCTGCCTTTGTGGCGAGCGTGCGCGGATTCAGGGTGGGCGATCCGCTGAGCGAGGACACCTACATCGGCGCGATCACACGCGCACCGCAGCTCGACGTGCTGGATGCCCAGGTGGCCGATGCACTGGCCCGCGGCGCTACGCTGCTGTGCGGCGGCCACCGGCTACCGGGCCCGGGCCACTGGTATGCGCCCACGGTGTTGGCCCATGTCGACCACAGCATGGCACTGATGCGGGAAGAAAGTTTCGGTCCCCTGATCGGGATTCAGAAAGTGACTGGCGACGACGAAGCCGTCCAGCGCATGAACGACACGCGTTACGGCCTGACCGCGGGCGTGTTCACGCGCAGCGAGGCACGCGCGAAAACGCTGCTGGCTCAGGTGAAGGCGGGCAGTGTCTACTGGAACTGCTGCGACCGCGTCAGCCCGCGCCTGCCCTGGAGCGGGGTCGGCGACTCGGGGCTGGGCCTGACCTTGTCGACCTATGGCATCGAGACCTTCACACGGCCGAAGGCCTGGCATTTGCGGCAGGCCTGAGTGGGGTGACCCCAAGTGGCCAGCGTGGTGATACGCCGGAAAATTTAAAGGAAAAAAGCCTCTTTCCCTTATGTGGTGTGCGTAGTTAGCTATTATTATAATAGCAAATGAGCGTGCCAGCGGGCCGCCCGCGTGAGTCTGCGGGCGCCAGAAGGTGTTGCGCCGTCAGTCGCAGCAGCCTCAGCTCAAGTGCTTGCCGACAATGCCGGCGAGCTCGAACATCGTGACCTGCGGCTTGCCGAACACGGC
>JBKJZS010000426.1:0-1801 GCA_046714915.1 Polaromonas sp.
TGGCAGAGGCGCATGTGGTCGGTGTCAGCATGGGCGGCATGATCGCGCAGCGTCTTGCGCTGGCGGCGCCGGGGCGGGTGCGGAGCCTGACCAGCATCATGAGCTCCAGCGGAGCGCGTGGCCTGCCGCAGGCCCAGCCCCAGGTGATGCGCGTGTTGCTCAGCCGGCCGGCCGGCAACGACCCGGCGGCGGTGCTGGCGCATTACGTCAAGTTGTTCAAGGCAATTGGCAGCCCGGGTTTTCCGGTGGACGACGCCGAGTTGCGCGAGGGGATTGCCGCCGCTATCCAGCGCGGATTTCACCCGGCCGGCACCTTGCGCCAGATGGTGGCTATCGCCGCTGACAGCCGCCGCGCCGCCGAGCTGGCGGCCTTGCGCATGCCTACGCTGGTGCTGCACGGCAAGGCCGACCCGCTGGTGCCTTTTGCCTGTGCCGAGGACACGGCGCGGCGCATTCCGGGATCCACACTGATCGGCATCGACGGCATGGGCCATGACCTGCCGCCCGGCGTGGTCCAGCGTTTGCTGGAGCCGCTGATTCCCCACCTCAACGCTGCACAGGCCGCTCGATGAACACGCCCGAAAACTCCCAGCTCGGCAAGGCGTCGGCTTACATTGACCAGTACGACGCGTCGCTGTTGTTCCCCATCGCCCGCGCCGTTAAGCGGGAAGAGCTGGGCTTGAGCCAAACGCTGCCGTTTGTGGGCGCAGACATGTGGACGGCCTTTGAGCTGAGCTGGCTGAACCTGCGCGGCAAGCCGCAGGTGGCCCTGGCGCACATCACGGTGCCTTGCGAGTCACCCAACATCGTCGAGAGCAAGTCCTTCAAGCTTTACCTCAACAGCTTCAACAACACCCGTTTTGCGGACGCGCGCGATGTGCGGGAGCGAATTCGTGCCGACATCAATGCGGCGGTGGGCGCTGGCGTGGGGGTCAAAACGCTGGGACCCGAGCTGTTTGACCGCGAACCCGTCCATGAGCTCGATGGCTTGAACCTGGATCGGCTCGACGTGGAATGCCTTCACTACACCCCGGCGCCGGAGCTGCTGTTTGCCGAATTCGACGAGCTGCCGGTCGATGAAACCCTGACCAGCAATCTGCTCAAAAGCAATTGCCTGGTGACCGGCCAGCCCGATTGGGGCAGCGTGCAGATCAGCTATTCGGGCCCCCAAATCAACCAGGAAGGCCTGCTGCAATACCTGGTGAGCTTTCGCAACCACAACGAGTTTCACGAGCAGTGCGTGGAGCGTATCTTCATGGATGTGTGGACGCGCTGCAAACCGCTGAAGCTCTCGGTGTACGCCCGCTACACACGCCGCGGCGGGCTGGACATCAACCCCTTTCGCACCAGCTTCCCGCAGGCGCTGCCACCCAACATCCGCATGGCGCGCCAGTAACTGCTATAAAAATAATAGCTGCTTACGCACTATCTGCGTGGGATAAACCTATTTTTTACCTGTTGAGACGCGCAAGCCTGCCTGCGCTCGCCTTGACTTGGTTTTTTACCTGTTGTTGCTTTTTTGGCCGTGTCCTTACGAGGGCGTTGAATCCGGTTCATTGAATTGAATCCGGTTTGCAAACTCCTGCGTAAACCCTAGGCAGCAACTGCTGCATCCACACACAGGAGATAACCATGAAAACGAAATTAGGGCATCTTGCCAAGGCGTGCCTGCTGCTCGTCGCGGCCGGTGGCGCGTTGGCATCCAGCCACCGCGAGGCGCCTTTTATCACGACCAGCCCCAAGGTTGACGGCACCGATTTTTACATGTTCCGAAGTTATGAAGGCGTCGCCGCCAACGGCA
>JBKJZS010000427.1:0-3318 GCA_046714915.1 Polaromonas sp.
CTCCTAAGCGGCCATGCCGGTACCCAATTTGGTCCCCATGAATAGCCACTTTTAACGTTTATGATTTGTGCCGCGACTGTGTGGTTCGGCTCGGGAATTTCCTGTCGGCCGGAAAGCTTTAATGACCGGAGTCAGTCTTTTTCGATCAGTCACTGCGCTCCTTGATCGACCGCATCGCAGCGAAAGCAGTCGTTGGCATTCGGCCAAAAAAAGGCCTGGCAGCCAAAAGTAGACGCTTACACTTCAGATCGCACCGTCAGAGGCACTTTCGCCGCGTATCAACTCGACAACACATGAAAATTAACCGGCGCCTGACCTTTCACTACGGTCTGACCATTTTCCTCAGTGCCTTCTTGCTGTTTCAGGTGCAACCCTTGGTTGGCAAGATGATTCTGCCGTGGTTTGGAGGCTCGGCAGCCATCTGGACCACGTGCATGCTGTTTTTCCAGTTGGTATTACTGCTGGGCTATTTTTACTCCCACTGGGTGACTCGCTTCCTCAGCCCCTCTCGCCAAAGTCTGGTGCACGGCAGCTTGCTGCTGATTAGCTTGCTTCTCATCCCCATCAGCCCGAGTTTGGACTGGAAACCCATGGGGGCCGAGAATCCGACCTTGCGCATCCTTGGGTTGCTGACCGTGTCCATCGGTTTGCCCTACTTTGTGTTGTCCACCACGGGCCCCCTGCTACAGGCCTGGTTTGCACGGGAGCGTTCGGGGCTGGTGCCCTATCGCTTGTTCGCCTTGTCCAACTTTGGCTCCATGCTGGCGCTGCTGGCTTACCCGGTGGCGGTAGAGCCTATTTTCCCGACCCTCTGGCAGTCTTATCTGTGGTCGGGTTTGTATGCCTGCTTTGCCGCCGCCTGCGCGCTCCTGGCCTGGCGTGGACGCAATGGCATTCCCATCGTCCAGCAAGCCCATCACGAAGGCCCTGCGCCGCGTTGGACTGACAAGGTGCTGTGGGCCGCCCTGGCGGCATGCCCGTCTATTTTGATGGTGGCCGACACCAGCTTCCTCACCACCAACATTGCACCCATCCCCATGATCTGGGTAGCACCTTTGGCGCTGTATCTGCTTTCATTCATCTTGAGCTTTGAGCGCCGTGGCTGGTACCAGCGCAAAGTGTTCCTCCCCTTGCTGGTGCTGGGGCTGGGAGCGCTGGCCTATCTGCCAACCATGGCCATTGACGAACTTCCGCTCTACCTCTCCATGGCGATTAACCTGACGGCATTCTTTGTGGCCTGCATGGTGTGCCACGGCGAACTCGCCCGCCTGCAGCCGCACCCCAGATATTTAACCGGCTACTACCTGATGCTGGCGGTCGGTGGGGTGGTGGGTGGCTTCTTTGTGGGCGTCATCGCGCCGTATTGGTTTAACAGCAACTACGAGTTGTCTATCGGCATTTTTCTCACCGGGCTGGTTGCAGCCATCGCGGTCGTCCCCAGAATGACCTATGCACGCCCACTGTGGCGTGGCGTTTCCATTGTTTTTTCAGCGGCGGTGGTGCTGGCGCTGGCCTGGATTCGCATTGACGACCACGTGGAAGAAACCAGCGGCGCGGAAGTGACGGTGCGAAATTTCTACGGCACCTTGCAAGTCTTTAACAACCTGGAGCGCGGGTACCGTGGCATGTCCCATGGGCAGATTACCCACGGGCGGCAACACACCGCGCCAGACAAGCTGGACCTGCCCACCACTTACTACAGTCCGGACGGCGGTGCTGGCAAAGCCATGCAGATCAAGGCCGCACAAGGGCCGTTGAGAGTCGGCGTGATTGGCCTGGGCGTTGGCACGCTGGTGAGCTACGGACGAAAGGACGATTACTTCAGGCTCTACGAGATTGATCCATTGGTGATCGACGTCGCCCAAAAGAATTTCAGTTTTCTGTCGCGCACGGCAGCCGCCACCGAAATTATTCTGGGTGACGCCCGCTTGCAGCTGGAAAGGGAGCCCACCCAGCTGTTCGACGTGCTGGTTGTGGATGCTTTCTCTGGCGACTCGGTGCCGATCCATTTGCTGACGCTTGAGGCATTTGCCCAGTACTTCAGGCATCTCAAGCCGGACGGCGTGCTAGCGGTGCACATCACCAACCGGTTTTTGGACTTGCGGCCGGTGGTGAAGACGGCTGCCGACCACTTCACCAAGGACGTTCGTTTGGTGGATTCAGAGGGCATTCCTGAAAAACTGGTGTTGCGTTCACGCTGGGCCCTAATTAGCAACGACCCTGCCTTTTTGAAAGACCCACAGCTCAGCAGCGCAACGACCATTGCCAATCTGAGCGGTTTCCAGCCTTGGAAAGATGACTACAGCAGCATTTTCTCGATTTTGAAATAGCAAACGCGCTTGGGAAGCTCTGCATAACTGTCCGCGAGATCATGTCGCCCGGTTTGGTAGGGGTGGCAAGGCGCGTTTTGCGGCCAATCGTATTGGCGCCTACAGAGAACCGAGCCACCGGGCTTGCCCTGCCGCCAGCGTTGCTAGATCACGAGGGCCAGCAACTTGACCAGACCTGCGGCAATCAGCCCCAGCCCTAGGGCCGCTGCCAGTCGTTCTCCACGCGGCGCCAATTTCTCGATCGCGACCGCGATCGACAACGCGGCGATCCAGGCGAGGTTCATGACCCCACCCACGAACAGCAAGGCCATCAGCGCCCAACAACAGCCGACGCAGAACATGCCATGCCGCACACCCATCACGAAGGCACCGTACACGCCAGCGCGCCACTCCCCGAGCAAGAAACCCAAGGGCGTGCGGCAACGCGAAAGACACACCTGTTTAAGGTGCGAAAATTGATAGACGCCGGCGATGAGTAGCAACAGTCCAGTCAGCAAAGTGGACGTGCTGACGATCATCGGGTTGACCCAGCCCATGGCTTGCAGTGCCCACTGCGCGGCGGTGGCACCCGCGCTGAAGGCGAACCAGACTACCAGGTAGGCCGTAATGAAGCTGCGCCCTCGCGCCGGTTCACCGCTGCGCAGGCTGAGATTGAAGAAGGTCAGGATCATCGGCAATGCCGACGGCAGCATCATCGCGGCCATCATGAGCGCCCACATGAACCAGACCGCCAGCACACTGGCGGCGCTCCAGCTTGAAGAATCCGGCATCGTCAATTGCGCCAAGGGGTGGCCCATGTCGACGGCGATCCAGGCCAGAAACACCCAGCCGATCACGCTGACGGCCAGGATGCCCGCCGCGCGCCCTGGCTGCTGGGCAAGCAGCGTGCTTAGGCCTTGTGGCGCCTTGCCCGCCGAATCAGGCTCCTGCTGTCGCATCGATCACCGCCCTTCGCCAGTTCACGACTTAGCCGACGCGACAGCGAGCG